>NZ_JBEXHY010000149.1:0-11587 GCF_040608295.1 Micromonospora sp. NPDC005197
TGTTGCGGCGCCAGCGCGCTGGACAACCGCAGGCCGGCCAGGATCTCGTCGGTCAGGTCCTCGTCACCGACCTGCTTGATCTGCAGGTAGACGCCACAGCCGCGCTGCGGCACGGCCAACACCACCTCGCTGAACGACACCGAAGCGCCACACGATGTCCACCGTCGTACCAACGCCCTGTCACCCCCCACGTTCACGGTCCGGTCGGGCTGCCGGACGCAGGAGGGGTGGCCGGGTAACGCCGGTTCCGGGTCGCCGGCGAGCAGGGCCCTGCTCGCGCCGACGAACACACCGGCCATCCCACTCGCCGGGTCCGGCCAGACGGCGAGGTTCGGGGCGACCACGAGACCCGGCGCCTGGCCAGCGGGAAGGCGCAGTACCGAAGGGTCCCAGCCGGCGTCCTTCACCTGGCCGGCCCAGCTCGCCGGCACCGCCACCGAAAGAGCACCGGAGGCGTCGTCCACGCGAACCCACCCGGACCGTGCCGGCAGCGTGGAACTGGAACCAGTCATCGCCAGCAGCGCGGTCAGTGCGACCCCGACGCCGACGACCCGCCCCACCTGCCGCACGAACCGGCCACGGCCCGCGTCCCGCTCCAACGACGCGATGACCCGGTGCAGCTCCTCGCGCATCACGGCAGCGGACGCCCAGCGTTGCCGCGGGTCGGGATGCAGCGCGCGGCGCACCAGGTCGTCCACTTCGGAGGGAATTCCGGGCCGAAGCTCGGATGGACGGGGCAGGGTGCGCCCGGCCCGGCCCGAACGGCTACCGGTCGACCGTGCCGGCTCGGGCGGGCGGCCGGTCACCATGTGGTAGGTCGTCGCGCCGATCGCGTACACGTCGGCGCGGATGTCCAGACCACCACCGGCGGTGGCCTGCTCGGGTGGCATGTAGCCGGGTGTGCCAGCCGCGATGGTGAAGCCGGACGCGTTGGCGAGCGCCTTGGCCAGACCGAGGTCGGCGACGAGCACCCGATCCCGGTCCGCAGCCGGCTGGAACAACACATTGGACGGCTTGAGATCCCGGTGCAGCACGCCGGCCTCGTGCAGCACCGTGACGGCGCTGGCGATGTCGGCCGCGATGAGCAGGGCCTCCCGTACCGGCAGCGGCCCCGAGACGAGCCGATCGGCGAGGGTGCCACCAGCCGCGTACGGCATCACCAGGTACGGCCGTCCGTCCGGCAGCTCACCGACGTCGAGCACACGCACGAGCAGACTGGAATCCGTCCGCCGCATGATCCGCGCTTCCTGCTCGAACCGCTCCCGCAGATCAGCGTGGTACGACCAGTTATCCGCCAGCACCTTGATCGCTACGGAAGCGTCCAGAGCATCGTCGGCGCCGAGCCACACGGTGGCGAACGCTCCGGAACCGATACGCCGTACAACGCGGTATCGACCGATCTTGCCGGGTACTGACACGCCCGTATTATGGCCGACAAGACGCTGAGGAACGGGGCCTGAGCTTGTCAGACGATCTTGCTATCGAGGATCTCGCCGGTCGTGCCGCAAGGGGCGACGCCGCCGCACTGGACATGTTGCTGGTCAGGATCGGCCCGCAGGTCATGCGGCAGTGCCTGCGCCTCCTTCCCTGCCGGCAGGATGCCGAAGAGGCGTGCCAGGATGCCCTCCTGCAGGTCGCCCGCAAGATCGACAGCTTCGCGGGCCGGTCGAAGTTCTCCACCTGGCTGCACATCGTCACGGCCAACTGCGCCCGGCAGACGTACCGCAGCCTCAAGCGCCGGGCCGACGAGCAGTCCACGCCACAGCTCCCGCTCGACGCCGCCGACCCGCGCACCACAAGCGTGATCGCGGGTTCCCGACTCGACCTGCTGGACGCGCTGGAACGACTGGAGGCGCACCGACCCGAACTGGTCGCCCCGCTGGTGCTGCGTGACCTGTGCCAGTTGACCTACGACCAGATCGCCGACCATCTCGCCATTCCGGTCGGCACCCTGAAGTCACGTATCCACGACGCACGACGGCACGTGCGTGCCTCGCTGCAGGCCACCTGACACCGCGCGACCCACAGCGTTCGCGGGTGCCGACCCGGTGGGACGCCGGCCAGGGCGTCAGATCTCCAGCGACGGCTCGTCCGGCGCGGTGCCCCGCTCCACCGCCACACCGAGCGCGCGCAGGTCGGCCACGAAATCCGGGTACCCCCGGTCGACGTGGTGCACGTGGGAGACCTCCGTGGGCCCGTCCGCGCAGAGGCCGGCGATGATCAGCCCGGCGCCGGCGCGGATGTCGGTGGCCCGTACCGGCGCTCCGGACAGCCGCTCCCGCCCCCGGACCACCGCGTGGTGCCCGTCGGTCTTGATGTCCGCGCCGAGCCGCATCATCTCGTTGGCGAACATGAACCGGCCGTCGAAGATGTTCTCCGTGATCAGGGAGGCGCCGTCGCTGACCGCGGCCAGCCCGATCGCCATGGGCAGCAGGTCGGTGGCGAAGCCGGGGTACGGCAGCGTCACCACGTCCACCGCCCGGGGCCGGTCGTCCATGCGTACCCGGAAGCCGTCACCGTGCGTCTCGACCAGGCCGCCGGCCGCGACGACCTTGTCCAGCGCGACCTCCAGGTAGGCCGGGTCCAGCCCGGTCACCGTCACGTCGCCGCGCGTCATCGCGGCGCCGAAGGCCCAGGTGCCGGCGACGATCCGGTCCCCCACTGTGGCGTGCCGCACCGGACGCAGGCCGGCCACGCCGGTGATCCGCAGGGTGGACGTGCCGGCGCCGGAGATCCGCGCGCCCATCTGGTTGAGCATCGTGCAGATGTCGACGATCTCCGGCTCCCGGGCCGCGTTGTCGATCGTCGTGGTGCCCTGGGCCAGCACGGCCGCCATCACCAGGTTCTCGGTCGCGCCCACGCTGGGGAAGTCCAGCACGATGTCCGCGCCGCGCAGCCCGTGCGGGGCCTCGGCGATCACGAAGCCGTGCTCGCCGGAGATCTCCGCGCCCATCCGGGTCAGCCCGGAGATGTGCATGTCCAGGCCGCGCGAGCCGATCGCGTCGCCGCCGGGGTGGGCCACCCGCACGTACCCCCGACGGGCCAGCAGGGGGCCCAGCACGCAGATCGACGCGCGCAGCCGTCGGACCAGGTCGTAGTCGGCCTCCGCGCCGGGTTGCGCGGGTACGTCGATGGTCACCGAGCGGGACCGGGCGACGCCGCCGCGGGCCACCATGGGGTCGACGGGGTCGTCCGCGTCGAACCGGACGTCGCAGCCCAGCCGCCGCAGCACCTCCCCCATGATCGCGATGTCGGTGATCCGGGGAACATTGGTGATCACACTGCGGCCGGGTGCGAGCAGCGCGGCGGCCATCAACTTCAGCGCCGAGTTCTTGGCGCCGACGACGTGTACGGTGCCCGCCAGCCGGGCGGCACCGCAGACCCGGATGACGTCCACGTCGTTGACCGCCGGATCGCCGGCGTCGCCGGGACCCACCACCGCGGGCCAGCCGGCTGTCGCGTCCGGCCGTGCGGGGATCGTCAGGTCCGGTATCCGTAGGCTGTGCGTCATGGCCGTCCACCTCACGCGCATCTACACCAAGGCCGGCGACGCCGGCATGACCAGGCTGAGCAACAACGAGCAGGTCCCGAAGACCGATCCACGCATCGCCGCGTACGCGGATGTCGACGAGTGCAACGCGGCGATCGGTGTCGCGCTCGCTCTCGGCCAGCTCGACGAGGAACTGCGGGGCGTGCTGGCGTCGGTGCAGAACGACCTGTTCGACGTCGGCGCCGACCTGTCCACCCCGGTCGAGCCGGAGCCGAAGTACCCGCCGCTGCGGGTGACCGAGGAGTACGTCGAGCGCCTGGAGGGCTGGTGCGACGAGTACAACGCACGCCTGAGCAAGCTCGACTCCTTCATCCTCCCCGGCGGCACCGCGGGCGCGGCGCTGCTGCACGTGGCGCGGACCATCGCCCGGCGTGCCGAGCGGGCGGCGTGGGCGCTGGTCAGCCACGATCCGGACCGGACCAGCCCGCTCCCGGCAAAGTATCTCAACCGGCTCTCCGATCTGCTCTTTATCCTGTCAAGAACGGCAAATCCGGCGGGAGATGTGCTATGGGTGCCCGGCGGCAAGCGCTGAGGTCGGGCGCTGCGCGCGACGTCGAGGTGTGACTTCCCAATCTGATCGCCACCACGCCTCGCCGAGCCGACTCCTCAGCCCGGCCGCCCGACCAGCGCCTTGATCAACTCCGCTTCCTTAAGTCGGGGTGTCCCGGCCACCAGGACACCCCCGACATCAGGAAAGTCGAGCCGATCAACCCGCGAGGCAGGACGCGTCTGCATCGGTAACGGCAGCTGACAGAAGCCCGCGCCAGAACGACGGACAGTGCCCGACGAAGGGTTTCCGGGGGAGCCCGCCCGGCGCAGGGATCAAGCCTGACCGCCCGGAGCCGGGCGGGCTCCCCCGGAAACCCCAAGGGCGACCACGGACGAGCCTCAGGCAGCCGGCCAGTCCTGGGAGGCCATACGCGGCGAGACCGCCCCCGGAGGGGCGGCCTCGAGCCAGGAGAGGAAACCGGTCACGGTCGACCGCGCCATGGCGATCTCCACCGGTGCGTGGTGACTCGTACAGCGGAGGATCACCCAGTCGGCTGGCATGGAGAGCCGTTCCTGCCCTTCGGGCAATCGGCGGCGCTCGACCGCGAGATCCTTGCGGGAGAGGACCCGCTTGGGACGGAGCGCGAAGCTGAACATTCGATACCAGCGCAGCTCGTCACCGGCGAACCGACCGAAGCCGGGTGACCAGCCACGCCCGTCGAGCACGGTGGTGACCCGGACGCTGAGCCGGATGATGCCACCGCTGCAGGTCACGACGGCCCGCCGGACGAAGAGCACGAGAAGCGCGACGAGGATGACGGCGACGCCGATCCCGATGCCTTCGACGATCTCCATCCGCGGGGTGACTCAGCGGCTCTGCGCGGAAACCGGGGTCGCGCTCTCGGCAAGCACGGTGACGCCCTCGGCGCTCACCGAGAGGAAGCCACCGGCCACGTCGTAGGAGACCTGCTGACCCCCGGCCAGCTTGATGCGGACCTGGCCGGGCTCGGCGAGCTGGCCGAGCAGCGGCGCGTGCCCCGGCAGGACACCGAGCTCACCCTCGGTGGTCCGGGCGACGACCATCTCGGCCTCACCGGACCAGACCTTCTCCTCGACGGCGACGAGCTCGACGTGAAGCTGCTGTGCCACGCTGTCTCCTTGCTGCGGCGACGGATTGCCGAAAGTCTAGTCGTGACGCCGAGCCACCCCCAACGCGGGTGGGGAGAGCTGCGCCACGCCTACTTCGTCTTGTTCTGGAATTCGGGGTGCTCGAGCAGGAACGGGTCCAGTTGTTCATTGTGCAGGGCGGTGAAGAAGTCCGGGACGCCTGCCTGGAACTGCTCACCCTTGTAGGTCTTGCCCTCGAAGACCGGACCGCCGGGGAGCTTGATCATCTGGATGGTGTTCGGGCGGATGTTCTTCAGGGCCAGCCCGAAGTCGACCACGCTGTTGCCCCGACCGTTGAAGATCAGCGACTGACCGGCGGCGCGAAGCACCTTGTCGAGCTTGATCGGGTTGGCGACCACGTCGGCGCTGAACGCCTGGCCGACCATCGCCTTGACGAACTGCTGCTGGTGGCGCTGCCGGCCGTAGTCGGCGTCCGGCACACCGTTCTTCGGGTAGCGCTGCCGAACGTAGTCCAGGGCCTGCCACCCGCTGAGGTGGTGGTTGCCCTTCTTGTAGATCGCCTGCGGGCCGACGTAGCCCTCGCCCCGCGTGTTGCCGGGCCGGGGCTTGCCGTCCGGCTGCTTGTGCTCGGACTTCACGTCCCGCTCGACGTACATGTCGACGCCGCCCATCGCGTCGACGATCTTCTGGAAGCCGGTGAAGTTGATGATCGCCCCGGCGTCGAACCGCTTGATGCCGGTCACGTTCTGCACGGTGGTGGCCAGCAACTCGAAGCCGCGCGCCGCGTCGGGGTTGCCGTCGGGCACCCGGCTGCCGAACGACATCGCTGCGTTGATCTTCGTCGTCTCGCCGGAGAAGTTGGCCTTCTTGAACGCCGGGATGTCGACGTAGAGGTCACGCGGCAGCGAGAAGAGGTAGGCCCGGTCCATCGACGCGGGCACGTGCAGCACCATGATCGAGTCGGCCAGCGGCGCCGCCGTCGGCGTACGCGGGTCGATGCCGACCAGCAGGAGGTTGAGCGGGCCCTTGATCTCGCTCTTCTTCTCCTTGGCGCCGGCCGCCTGGTCACCGAAGAGGTCGGCCTTGCCGACGGCGCCCTCGTAGCGGGCCATCAGCACCTCGGTGCCGACCAGCACCCCGCCGCTGAGCATGGTCAGCACCAGGCCGAACACGGTGCACACCTTGGCCCAGCGCGGCACGCCCCGCCAGATGGACGACTTGCGGCCACTCTTGCCGGCCTTACCCACGCGCATCTCCGTTCGTTACGCCCACGAAGAGGAGACGGGCGCACGTCGTCGAAAGGTTGCAGAAGTCAGCGCTCGTTCAGGTGAACGCGCGGACCGACCGTATCTCGCGCGCCGCCGGAGCGACGACCACGAGTAACGGACCGCGACGATGGTAAGGCGTCAAGATGAACAAAAGACTGCCCCGACATTGCCGGGGCAGTCTTTTGCGGTACGGATGAGCGGGCTGTCAGCCCTTCATCAGCTCCTCAGCCTTGCGCTCCAGGTCCTCGAGACCGCCGCACATGAAGAACGCCTGCTCGGGGAAGTGGTCGTACTCACCCTCGCTGATCTTGCGGAACGCCTCGATGGTCTCCTTGATCGGGACCGTCGAGCCCGGCACGCCGGTGAACTGCTCCGCCGCGTAGGTGTTCTGCGAGAGGAAGCGCTCGATCCGCCGCGCGCGCTGCACGGTGATCTTGTCTTCCTCGGAGAGCTCCTCGATACCGAGGATGGCGATGATGTCCTGCAGGTCGCGGTAGCGCTGCAGGATCCGCTTCACCTCGGTGGCGACCTGGAAGTGCTCCTGGCCGACGAACTCCGGGGCGAGGATCCGGGACGAGGACGCCAGCGGGTCCACGGCCGGGTAGATGCCCTTGTCGGAGATCGACCGCTCCAGGTTGGTGGTCGCGTCCAGGTGGGCGAACGTGGTGGCCGGAGCGGGGTCGGTGTAGTCGTCCGCCGGCACGTAGATCGCCTGCATGGAGGTGATGGCCTGGCCCCGGACGGAGGTGATCCGCTCCTGGAGCTCGCCCATCTCGTCGGCCAGGGTCGGCTGGTAACCCACGGCGCTCGGCATGCGGCCGAGCAGCGTGGAGACCTCGGAACCGGCCTGCGTGAAGCGGAAGATGTTGTCGATGAAGAGCAGCACCTCCTGCTTCTTCACGTCCCGGAAGTACTCCGCCATGGTCAGCGCGGAGAGCGCCACCCGCAGCCGGGTGCCCGGCGGCTCGTCCATCTGGCCGTAGACCAGCGCGGTCTTGTCGATGACGCCGGACTCGGTCATCTCGGCGATGAGGTCGTTGCCCTCACGGGTGCGCTCACCCACGCCGGCGAACACCGAGGTACCACCGAAGTTGCGGGCGACACGGGTGATCATTTCCTGGATGAGCACCGTCTTGCCCACACCCGCGCCGCCGAACAGGCCGATCTTGCCGCCCTTGACGTACGGGGCGAGCAGGTCGATGACCTTGATGCCGGTCTCCAGCATCTCGGTCTTCGGCTCCAGGTCCGCGAAGGCCGGGGCCTTGCGGTGGATGCCCCACCGGTCGTCGGCCTGGATGGTCTCACCCTCGGTGAGGTTGAGGCACTCGCCGATCGCGTTGAAGACGTGGCCCTTGACGGCGTCGCCCACCGGAACGGTGATCGGCTCGCCGCGGTCGGTCACCTCCGCGCCGCGGACCAGGCCGTCGGTCGGCTGCATCGAGATCGCGCGGACCAGGTTGTCACCCAGGTGCTGGGCGACCTCCAGGGTCAGCGTCTTCTCACCGCCGGACAGGTTCACGTTGACGTTGAGCGCGTTGAACAGGGCCGGCATGGCGTCGCGCGGGAACTCGGCGTCGACGACCGGGCCGATGACCCGGACCACGCGACCCGTGGCCGTCTTGGTCTCTACTGGGGCAGTCATCACACTTCACTTCCCGACGCGGCCAGCGCGTTCGCGCCGCCGACGATCTCGCTGATCTCCTGGGTGATCCCGGCCTGGCGGGCCGAGTTCATCTCACGCGTGTACTTGTCGATCATGTCTTCGGCGTTGTCGGTGGCGCTCTTCATCGCCCGCCGACGCGACGCCGACTCACTCGCCGCCGACTCGATCAACGCCGCGTAGATCCGCGTGTTGATGTACCTCGGCAGGAGCGCGTCGAGCAGCGCCTCCGCCTCCGGCTCGAACTCGTACGCCGGCAGCAGCCCCTCGGAGCGCGGCCGGTCCTCCACCTGCATCGGACCGATCACCTTGGTGACCGGGGTCTGCGTCATCAGCGAGTGGAACTCGGTGTAGACGATGTGCAGCTCGTCGACGCCGAGCACCCCGTCCGCTCCGGAACCGCCGTCGACGTCGTCCGCACCGGCGGTGAACGCCTTGATCAGCGTCTCACCCACGGTACGGGCGTCCTCGAACGACGGCTGCTCGCTGAACCCCGTCCAGTTCGCCTCGATCGGCCGGTCGCGGAACCGGTAGAACCCGACACCCTTACGCCCGATGACGTAGAGCACCGGCTCCTTGCCGTCCGCCTTCAACCGTGCGATCAGCGACTCGGCCATCCTGATCGCGTTGGAGCTGTAACCGCCGGCCAGGCCACGGTCACTGGTGACCAGCAGGACGCCCGCCCGCCGCACCCGCTCGCGCGGGGTGAGCAGCGGGTGGTCGATCCGCGCGTTGGACGCCAGCGCCGTGAGCACACTGGTGATGGCCTGGGCGTACGGCAGGGACGCCTGCACCCGGGCCTGGGCCTTGGCGATCCGGCTCGTCGCCACGAGCTCCATCGCCTTGGTGATCTTCTTCATCGACTTCGCCGAGCGGATCCGTTGACGAAGAACGCGTACCTGGGCCGCCATCGGATCAGCTCTCGGCCGGGCGGTCGGTCGTGCCGTCGCGGAAGCGGGTGACCGTCTCGCGGTTCTCGTCACCCTCCAGCGGCGCGGCCGGCGCGTCGTTGACCTTGCGCTCGTCCTCCTTGCCGAGGAAGACCTGCTTGAACTCGGTGATCGCCGCGTCCAGCGAGCTGACGATGTCGTCGCCCCACTGGTTGTCGGCGATACCGGCCAGCACGCCCTCGTGCTTGTGCCGCAGGTACTGGAGGAACTCGGCCTCGAAGCGCCGGATCTCACCCACCGGGATGTCGTCCAGCTTGCCCTCGACGCCGGCCCAGACCGAGACGACCTCGTCCTGCACCGGGTACGGCGAGTAGTTCGGCTGCTTGAGCAGCTCGACCAGCCGGACACCACGGTCGAGCTGGGCCCGGGAGGCCCGGTCCAGGTCGGAGGCGAAGGCGGCGAACGCCTCCAGCTCGCGGTACTGGGCCAGGTTGAGCCGCAGCGAACCGGCGACCTTGCGCATCGGCTTCACCTGCGCGGCGCCACCGACCCGGGAGACCGAGGTGCCGACGTTGATCGCCGGACGGACGCCCTGGTTGAACAGGTCGGTCTCCAGGAAGATCTGGCCGTCGGTGATCGAGATGACGTTGGTCGGGATGAAGGCCGAGATGTCGTTGGCCTTCGTCTCGATGATCGGCAGGCCGGTCATCGAGCCGCCACCCAGCTCGTCGGAGAGCTTCGCGCAGCGCTCCAGCAGGCGGGAGTGCAGGTAGAAGACGTCACCCGGGTACGCCTCACGGCCCGGCGGGCGACGCAGCAGCAGCGACACGGCCCGGTACGCCTCGGCCTGCTTGCTCAGGTCGTCGAAGACGATCAGGACGTGCTTGCCGCCGTACATCCAGTGCTGCCCGATGGACGAGCCGGTGTACGGGGCCAGGTACTTGAAGCCGGCCGGGTCGGAGGCCGGCGAGGCGACGATGGTCGTGTACTCCATCGCGCCCGCCTCCTCCAGCTGCCCCTTGATCGAGGCGATCGTGGAGGCCTTCTGGCCGATGGCGACGTAGATGCAGCGGACCTGCTTCTTCGGGTCGCCGGTGCGCCAGTTGTCCCGCTGGTTGAGGATGGCGTCCAGGGCGACCGTGGTCTTGCCGGTCTTGCGGTCACCGATGATCAGCTGACGCTGACCCCGACCGATCGGGGTCATCGCGTCGATGGCCTTGATGCCGGTCTGCAGCGGCTCGAACACCGACTGGCGGGCCATCACGTTCGGAGCCTGCAGCTCCAGCTCGCGGAAGCCCTCGTTGGCGATGTCACCGAGCCCGTCGATGGGCTGGCCGAGCGCGTCGACCACACGGCCGAGGAAGGCGTCGCCGACCGGAACGGAGAGAACCCGCTCGGTGCGCTTGACGCGCTGCCCCTCCTCCAACTTGGCGGAGTCACCGAGAACGACGACACCGATTTCCCGGACGTCGAGGTTCAACGCCACGCCGAGCGTGCCGTCCTCGAACTCCAGGAGCTCGTTGGTCATGGTCGAGGGCAGGCCCTCGACGTGGGCGATACCGTCACCGGTGTCGGCGACGGTGCCGACCTCCTCGCGGGAGACGTCGGACGAGTAGGAAGAGACGTAGCGCTCCAGGGCGCCGCGGATCTCCTCCGTCGAGATGGTCAGCTCGGCCATCCTCTGCTTCCTTAAAATTCAGGGGCCCGGGATACCTAGTACCAACCGGTCCGAATGGCGTCTGTCAATCCGGGCGCTGAGCGGCGAAGCCACCCCAACGCTGGGCGGCGGAGCCGCTCAGCCGCTGGGCGGCGAAGCCGATCAGCGCTTCGCGAGCGCGTTGCGGGTCTCGTTGAGGCGGCGCAGGATCGTGCCGTCGTACAGGTCGGAGCCGACCCGCACGCTCACGCCACCCAGGACGTGGGGGTCCACCGTCTGCTTGACGGAGACCTCTCGACCGTATATCGCGGCGAGGCTCGCACCCAGTCGGCGCTCGTCGGAGTCACTCAAGGGGGCGGCGACGGTCACGTAGGCCACCTGCCGGTCCCGCCGCTCGGCGGCGAGCTCCACCAGCCGGGTGAGCGCCCCGATGAAGGAGCGTCCGCCGAACCCGCTCAGCGCCACCTCGACGAGGCGGACGGTGACCGGGTGGGCCTTGTCGGCGAGCAGCTCACGGGCCAGGGTGGCCCGCCGCTCGACCGGGGCGGCCGGGTCGGCCAACGCGTTGCTCAGCGCCGACTGACCCGTCACGACCTGACCGAAGCGGAACAGCTCGTCCTCGACCTCGCCCAGCTCGCCGGCGGAGTCGGCGCTGGCCAGCAGCGCCTCCACCCCCAGGCGCTCGGCGCCGTCGAGCAGCTCCGACGGTGCCGACCAGCGGCCGGACACCAGCACCACGAGCAGGTCGAGCGCGTCCGCGCCGATCCGCCCACCCAGCATGTCGCCGAGCAGAGCGCCGCGGTCCGTGCCGGAACGAGCCGGCTCGGACAGCGCGCGGCGCAGCCGCGGCTCACGCCGCAGCAAGGTCGCCACGGAGAGGATGGCGTCGGCGGTGGAGGCCACCGCCGACGGCACCCCGCCGCGGACTAACGCGTCGAGGCGCTC
>NZ_JBEXHY010000150.1:0-11563 GCF_040608295.1 Micromonospora sp. NPDC005197
GCCCCGCCGCCGGGGCGGGGGCGGGCCGCCCCCGCGCGTGCGCCGCCCCGCGGCCGCGCGGCGGGGGCGCGCCCCCGCCCCCCCCCCGGCCGGTTCCCGGTCGCGGCGACGTCCGACGGTGAAACTGACGATTCCCAGGCCCAGCCCGACGACGGCCAGGACCAGGCCCACCCGGGCCGGCGCGAGGTAGCCGAGCCCGGCGGCGATGGCGACGCTGCCCAGGGCCGCGCCCAGGCTGTTGGCGATGTTCATGGCCGACTGGTTGAGCGCCGCGCCCATCAGTTGGGCGCCGGGGGCGACAGTGATCAGGCGTGCCTGCAGGACCGGACCGAGGTAGAGGCTCGTCGCGCCGACCAGGAACGCGCCCACGAACAGGCCCACGCGGTTCGACGCGACGAGGCTGAACACACCGATGCTGACGATCATGGCGACGAAGCCGATCATCATGCTGCGGCGGAGGTCCCGGTCGGCGAGCCAGCCGCCCAGGGCGTTGCCGACGGTCATGCCGAGACCCACCGCGACCAGCGCCCACGGCACGGTCGCGGCGGAGAGGCCGGCGACGTCGGTGGTGACCGGCGCGATGTAGGAGTCGACCGCGAAGAACCCGGCGAAGCCGATCGCCCCGGTGGCCGCGACCAGCCAGACCTGCGGGGTCCGCAGGGAGCGCAGTTCGGCGGCCGGCGAACCGTCCGCCGCCGCGGCGACCTCCGGGACGACCGCCAGCACCGCCAGCAGCGTGAGCAGGAAAACCCCGGCGATCACCAGGTACGCCGCACGCCAGCCGACCGCCTGCCCGAGCCGGGTGATCAGCGGTACGCCCACCACGTTGCTCACGGTCAGCCCACCGAGCACGGTGGCGAAGCCCCGGGCCTCGTTGCCGGGGCCCATCAGGGTCGCCGCGAGCAGGCCAGCTGCGCCGAAGTACGCGCCGTGCGGCAGCGCGGCGACGAACCGCGCCACCAGCACCAGTTCGAACGTCGGGGCCGTGGCGGACGCGATCGTGCCGACGGCGAAGAGGACGAGCAGCCCGAGGACGAGTTTGCGGCGCGGCAGGCGCGCGCTGAGCGCGGCGATCAGCGGGGCGCCCACGACCACGCCCAGCGCGTACGCGGTGATCATCCACCCGGCCTGGGCGACCGCGTTCGACGACGATCGGGCGTACTCCTGCGGGAGCAGGCCGCGTGCCATCTCGGGCAGCAGACCCATCGCCACGAACTCCGTCAGTCCGACCGCGACGCCGCCCAGGGCCAGGGCCGCCAACGCCGCCAGGCGCTGATTTCTGCTCAGTCCGTTCACCGAGCGAATTTAGCAACAGCGTTGCGTAATAGGCTGGTGAGATGACGCGCACCACAGCCGACGTGACGTTCCTGCGCGGATACAACCAGGCGCTCGTCATGGCCGTGGGGCGCACCGCGCGGACGTTCGAGCGGTCGACGGTCGTCGACGCCACCGGGCTGACGCCGCAGGCGGTCTCCAAGGTCATCGCCCGCCTGACCGCCGACGGGCTGATCCGTTCCGCCGGCGTCCGCCGCCCCGGCATCGGCAAGCCGGCGGTCGTCTACGAGCTGGTCCCCGACAGCCGGTACGCGATCGGCGCGCACGTCGCCCGACGCACACTGCGACTGGTCCTGGTCGACCTGGCCGGCACCGTGCACCACTCCACGGTCAGCCCTCTGCCCGGCGACTTCACCCCCGAGCAGCTCCTCGACGTCCTGCGGGTCGGCATCGACGCGATCACCGCCGGCACCGAGCTGCGGAGCCGGCTGACCGGCGTGGGCATCGGCATGATCGGCCCACTCGACCACGCGCACGGGCTGGTCCGGGACGCGCACGGCCTGCGGCACTGGCACGACGTACCGCTGCGTGAGCTGGCCGAGGCGCACCTGGGCCTGCCGGTGCACCTCGACAAGGACGTGACCGCCGGGATCACCGCCGAGGCGTGGCGGCACGGCGCGACGTTCGGCGACGCGGCGCTCATCATGGTCGAATCCGGCATCGGCGCTGGCTTCCGGCTGGGCGGGGCCGCCCACCGGGGCGCGCACACCAACGCCGGCGAGTTCGGGCACACTGTCGTCGACCTGGACGGGCCCCGCTGCGTCTGCGGACGCCACGGCTGCCTGGAGGTCGTCCACCTGCGCGCCACCGAGGCGGGAGACGTCTCCCGCGCGGCCCGCGTCCTCGCCGTCGGCGTCGTCAACCTGCTCCAGACCCTCGACCTCGCCCACGTGGTGCTGGCCGGCGCGGATCTGCTGCGCCACGCGGAGGTCTACCGCGCCGCGGTCGAGCGGGCCGTCCGCACGGACGTGCCGCGCGCGGACTGGCTGACGCCGACGGTGACCCTGTCCAGCCTGGGCGCGGACGTCATCGCCGCCGGCGCCGCGATGCAGGTGCTCGACCAGCGCTACGGCATCCCCGACCTCGCTCCCGGCGCCCCGCCCACGATCGTGCGACAGTCCGTCGTCGGGGCGCGCTGAGCGGCCCCCAGGGGAGCACGGGGGCGATCACCGCAGGGCGGCGTCCGCATAGGCGCAGCCGCTGGCCGGGCTCTCGCTGGAGCTGATCACCGCGTCGAGTCGGTCCCGGACCTGGACGAGTTGGTCGATCTGTCGGGTGAGGCGGTCGCGTTCGGCGTTCAGCAGGGCACGGGACTGCGGGGTGTTGACCTTCGCGTCGACGCAGGGCAGCAGATCCAGGATCGTCCTGCTGGACAGACCCGCGGCGTACAGCGTCTGGATGAGCTGGACGCGGTCGAGCGCCTTCTCGTCGTAGTGGCGCTGGCCGCCGCCGCTGCGTTCGGGGATCAGCAGCGACTGCTCCTCGTAGTAGCGCAGGGCGCGCACCGACACACCCGTGCTGGCGGCCAGTTCTCCGATCCGCACGACCCCTCCCCCACGGCGGTGACAGCCGCCACACAACCTTGTCTCTCACGTCCACGTCAGGTTTTAGCGTAGGTCGCGTACGAATCCTCGTCCAACCCAAGCAGAGGGCATCATGCGGATCTCAGGCTCGATCGCGCTGGTGACCGGCGCCAACCGTGGCATCGGCCGGCACTTCACCCGGCAACTCCTCGAACGCGGCGCGACGAAGGTGTACGCCACGGCCCGCGACCCCGAACAGATCGACATCCCCGGCGTCGAGAGGCTCCGCCTGGACATCACCGACCCGCAGGCGGTGCGGGACGCCGCAGCGGTCGCCTCCGACGTGACCCTGCTCGTCAACAACGCCGGAATCACCACCCGGACCAACCTCGTCACCGGCGACCTGCGCATGGTCCGATCCGAGATGGACACGCACTTCTACGGCACCCTCGACATGGTGCGCGCGTTCGCCCCGGTCCTGGGTGCCAACGGCGGCGGCGCCATCCTCAACGTCCTGTCGGCGTTGTCGTGGTTCTCCTACGACGGGGCGAACGCCTACAGCGCCGCCAAGGCGGCCGAGTGGAGCCTGACCAACGGCGTCCGGCTCGAACTGGCCGCGCAGGGCACGCTGGTGACCGGACTGCACCTGGGCGCCGCCGACACCGACATGATGGCCGACTACGACGGCGACAAGATGGACCCCGCCGACGTCGTCCACGCCGCCCTCGACGGCATCGAGGCCGGCCGACTCGAGGTCCTCGCCGACGAGTGGAGCGCCCACGTGAAGGCATCCCTCGCCGGCGGTCCGAGCGCGTTCTACGGCACGGCCGCAGCCGGCTGACGCGCCACGACGACAGCGGTCGGCCACCCCGAGGTGACCGGCCGCCGTCGCGTGCAGCGGTCAGAGCCGGGCAGCACCGTCGCGCCGTCGGCGGCGTCACATGCCGGTCGGCTCGGGAGCGTCGCGCGGCGGGTGCGCCAGGACGAACCGCTGCACGGCCGCGCCGCTGACCGCGGCGCAGAACTGCCGGTACCCGGCCTGCGCTCCCCAGTGCGACAGGGCCAGCGGCCGGCCGGCCGGGAACGCCCCGTAGTCGAGGTCCCACGGCGCGACCACGAACCTGCCGCCGTAGCGGTCGTCGCCGAACGTCCGGGCCAGCGCCCGCAGTGCCTCGATCTGGTCGGGGGCGAGCGGTTCGACGTACCACAGCACGGTGTAGCCGTGTTCCAGGTTGTGGACCAGTGTCTCGATCGGCGGGCGGTCACGGGTGACATAGAACCGGCGCACGGTCGGGGCGGGCACCACGAAGTGCGGCCCGGACGACGGTGGGACCAGGTCGTACCGGACGCGGGTGACGTACGGCTCGGCGGTCCCCGGGCCGACGTGGAGGCCGGCGCCACTGATCCGGTCGGTCAGCTCCGGATCGCAGCCGGCCCGGTCGGCGTCGACCCCGATCGCGGCGGCCGGTCGGTGGGTGCCCGGGTCGGCGTACGCGCGCAGGAACGGGGTGGCCGCCACCACGAGCAGGACGGCGCCGAGCGCGGTGGCCGCCGCGGCGATTCTCGGCCCGTACCCGGAGCGTGCCTCAGCCACGGCCCGCTCCCTCCGCTCGCAGGTGGGCGGCGGTCCACTCCAGCACCGCCTCCACCGGTGGCATCCCCCGGCCCGCGAGGGTGCCGGTGCTCAGCGCGAGCACGGGAACGGGCGGCACCACGCCGTACCCGTCGGCGCGCAAACGCGCCACGTTGCGCTGCACGGCGGGGCGCTGCCACATCGCGGCGTTCATCGACGGCACCAGCACGACGGGAGCGGCGGCGGCCAGCACGCAGGTGGCGACCAGGGTGTCGGCGATTCCCAGGGCCGCCTTGGCCAGGGTGTTGGCGGTGGCGGGCATGACGAGCACCAGATCGGCCCACCCGGTCAGGGTCAGGTGCGCGACGTCGGTCGTCGCCTCCTCGTCGGTCAGCGCCGGGCGTCCGGTCAGGAGGGCGAACGAAGCAGCCGGGACGAAGCGGGCAGCGGCGGGAGTGAGCACGACCCGCACGTCGAGTCCCAACGCGTGGCGCATCACCATGATCGACTGAGGCAGCGTCAGCACGTCCGCGGATCCGCAGGCGGCGACGAGGATCCGCCGCGCCGGGAACGGCCCCGGGTCGTCGGCGGAGACGACAGGGCGCTGCGGCGCCTCGGTCACGGTACTGGTATCCATGCGTCGCCTCCTGCGTGGGCGGGTTCGTCGTCGGTCAACTGGCAGCGGACCAGGTCGGCGTACACGCCCCCGGCACGCAGCAGCTCGTCGTGCCGTCCGCGCTCCACGAGCCGGCCACCGGCGACGACGAGAATCTGGTCGGCGTTACGGACGGTGCTCAGCCGGTGGGCCACCACGATCCGGGTGCAGCGCATCGCCGAGATCGCCTCGTCGACGCGCCGCTCGGTGGCCACGTCGAGGTGGCTGGTCGCCTCGTCCAGCAGGAGCACGGCGGGCTGCCCCGCCAGGGCCCGCGCGATGGACAGCCGCTGCCGCTGCCCACCGGAGAGCGCCTGGCCCCGCTCGGCGACCTGGGTGTCGTAGCCCATCGGCATCGCCGCGATGTCCTCGTCGATCGCGGCGGCCTCGGCGGCCGCCCGGATCGCCGGCATGCCGGCACCCGGATGCACCAGGCTGATGTTGCGCCGAATGGAGTCGCGGAACAGGTAGCTCTCCTGCAACACCACCCCGAACTGGCGGCGCAGAGCGGTCGGGTCGATGCGCGACAGGGGCACCCCGTCGAACAGGATCTCCCCGCCGGTGGGCCGGTAGAGGCCGGTCAGCAGCATGGCCAGGGTGCTCTTGCCACTGCCCGACGGCCCCACCACGGCGACCTTCTCCCCCGGTGCGACGTCGAAGGAGATCTCCCGCAGCACCGGCGCCGCGCCACCGTCGTAGCGGAAGCTCAGGTCGCGGACGCTGATCCGGCCGGTGAGGCGGGGCGCGGGCAGGTCGGGGTCCCCGGCGGGCTCCGGCTGGGCGGCGAAGACGTCCCGCAGGCGTTGCAGGTGCGACACGACCGACTGGAGCACCTGCGCGCTGCTCACCAGCGAGGCCAACGGGGTGAGCGCGGACAGCGCCAACGCCTGCAGGCCCAAGGTCGCACCGAGGCCGGCGCCCTCGAAGAGCCGACCGGTGCCGAGCCACAGCAGCGCCAGCGGCCCGGCGAGTTGGACGCTCGCGGTGATGTTGGCGACCGTGGCCGAGAGCCGGTTCTGGGCGATGTCGGCGTCCAGCGCGGTGGTGTAGCGGCGCAGCCAACCGTCGTACACCTGCCGCTCGGCGCCCATCGACTTGACCGTCGCGATGCCCGACAGCGCCTCCATCAACGCGCTCTCCGCGTCGGCCTGCACGGTGAGGTGCCGCTGGCTCAGCCGCAGCAGTCGGCCGTTGACCAGCGCGACGGCGGCCACCTGGACGACACCGATCGCGGCGGCGAGCCCGGCGAAGGTGAGGTCCCTGGCCACCAGCACCCCGAAGTACGCGATCACCAGCACACCGTCGATCACCGCCGTCAGGACCTGGGTGGTGACCAGTTCGCGCAGCAGGATGCTGCTGGACAGCCGCTGCATCAGGTCGCCGCTGGCCCGCTGCTGGAAGAACGCGTACGGCAGCCGCAGCAGGTGCCCGAACAGCCGGGTCATGAGCGCGGCGTCCACCCTGGCCTGCAACGTGACCAGGAGCCGGGAGCGCAGGTAGGCCACGCCGAACTGGGTGAGCACCAGCGCCCCGATGCCCAACGCCAGGTACGGCATGAGGCCGGTCTCCCGGGCCGGCATGATCTGGTCGAAGGCAACCGTCGTGGCCAGGGGCAGGGCCAGTCCCAGGGTCTGGAGCACCAGGGAGACGCCGAACGCCGCGCCCAGCCGGGGCAGGAAGGGCCGCAGCAGCGGGTGCGCGCGCCGCCAGCGGGCCACCGGACCGGGCCGGGAGACGGCTGGCTCGGGCACGGCCGCGGGGTCGGGGGTGAAGGTCAGCACCGTGCCGCTGAAGCCGGCGGCGAACTCGGCGGCGCTGAGCAGCCGACGCCCGAGCGCCGGGTCGACGAGCCGGACACCCCGCACGCCGACGTGCTCCACCACGACGAAGTGGGCGTCCTCCCAGTGGGCGACGGCCGGCAGGGGCAGCTCCCCGACCTGGGCGGCGTCGGCGCGGAACGCGCGGCCCCGCAACCCGAACCGGGAGGACGCGGTCAGCAGCGCCCGCGCGGTGACGCCGTCGCGGCCGACGTCGAGCCCGTCGCGCACCCGCGCCAGCGAGGCGCGTACGCCGTGCCGGCGGGCGACCATGGCCAGACACGCGGCTCCGCAGTCGGTGTCGGTCATCTGCATCACCAGCGGCACCCGCTGCCGGCGCCACCACGCCGGGATGCTGGTCAGGCGGCCCACTGTCGCCTCCGAACGCCGAGCGCGCCGGTGCGCGCGTCCGCCGGTGGCGCCAGCAGGAGAACCGACGGCACCCGTTCGGGTGCGGCGAGCCGCAGCAGGGCGAGCCCGATCCCCGACAGGCCGGTCATCAGCTCCGGCGTGGCGAGCGCTGTCGGGTTGGCGCAGCGCCAGCCACCGCTGAGGCCGTCGCGCAGCACCGCCGCCGCGGGCGCCGCCGCCTGCTGGGGGGCGGCCGTCAGCAGCAGGTCGAGGTTGCCGAGGTCGCCGTGGCACAGCGAGTGGTTACGACCGAAGCCGGTGGCGAGCGTCGTCCGGACGGCCGTGCCGATCTCCGCGTCCAGCGCCTCGTCGGGGCCGAGGGCGTCGCGCAGCAGCAGCCGCGACAGCCCCACCCCGGGGGCGCCGTGGCACCAGGTCACCGTGCTCTGCCCCGGCCGGCGCAGGTCAGCCCAGTTCGCCAGCTCAGGGCGAAACAGGCTGCGGTCGTACGCGAGCACGCGGGCCGCCGCGTCGGTGTAGGCGGGATCGCCGGTCACCTGCCCGGCGCGGGCCAGCGCGGCGGCGATGCCGGCGGAGCCGTGCGACAGCCCGCCGAGGAGGTCGCCGGCGGCCCCACGGGCCGGGTGCGGGTAGTGCTCGGCGGCGGCGCGAAGTCGTCCGGCGGCCGCGCGCAGGGCGGGCTCGACCCGGTCGGGGTCCAGACCCGCGCCGGAGACGGCGAGGACGGCGCCGGCGTACCCGTCGACCAGGTCGAGGGCCTGCTCGCCGGCGGCCAGCCCGACGATCCGCGCCAACGCCACGTCGACCACCGGCGCGTACCGGTCGGTCCGCCACAGCGCCCCGAGGTGCCCGAAGGTGTAGAGCAGGCCCGACCAGCCGGTGAACGCGCCGATCCGGTCGCCGGGAATCCGCTGGTCGAGGACGCGGGCCGCCAGCCCGGCAGCCGCCCGGCCGGCGAGGTCGGTGAATCGCCGTTCACCGGTGAGTCGGCCGGCGTGGGCCAGAAAGAGCGCCACGCCCGCGATGCCGTCGTAGAGGTGCGGGCCGAGCGGCGTCGGCGCCCACCGGCCCGGGTCGGCGGCCGAGGGCGTGAGGCCGAACCAGGTCGGCTCGGCACCGGGGCAGGCGAGACCGGCCACCACGTCCGCCACCTCGGCCGCGGCGGCCAGGTAGGCCGCCGGGGCGGGCGTCAACGCCGGTGCCAGATCCGCCAGCCGCCAGCGCACCCGCGCGTGGGGCGCGTCGGTGCCGTCCACCCGGGCGGCGAAGGCGGCCTCGATCAGCCAGCGCTGCCGGGCCAGGTCGGCCGGACCGAGCCGGGCCAGCCGGCGACGCGCCTCGTCGAGTCCGGACCGGGCCAGCAGGCCCGGCAGTCGTTGGCCCCGGCTGCTCCAGAGGTCACGAGAGTCCACCCGGGTGGTGAACATCGGCACGTCGCGGCGTGCCAGGTCGGCGCGCTCCGACGCGACGGTGGCCGCCAGCAGCGGCAGGTCCGCGACCCCCGACCAGAGCCAGTCGTACAGCCGCTCGGTGTCGAGGCCGTCCTGCAGCGCGTCGGTGTGCAGCGCCGCGTCGCGCAGCCGCAGGTACGTGCGGGTGGGGCGGAGCACGACGCGGATCTCGTCGGCGGCGAACGCGGTGAGCGGCCCGTGCGGGGCCAGCAGGTCGTCTCGGACGGCGGCGAGGAGGTGCGTCATCGACTCGAACCCCTGCACCACCCGCGGCAGGTGCGCGGCGACGTCGATCGCCGCGCCGGCGGTGGCGGGGTCCTGCCGGCCCGGCTCGTCGTGGTGGTGACCGGGAGCGCACAGCCGCATCTCGTCGGTCCCCTCGTCCTGCCACGCCGAGCAGCTGCAGCCGTCGCCGACCGGTCCGGCGGCCTCGTCGGCGCGAGGCAGCAGGCCGACCGCGAGCACCGAGTCGGCGATCGCGTCCCCGCCCCGGGCGCTCGTGGACCGGGCGACCGCCGGAGTGAACACGGTTTCCAGGTCGATCAGGACCGGATGCTCACCGTGGGCGACCACGTTCTCCTGGTGGCAGTCGGTGGCGCCGATGGCCTGCAACAGGGCCAGCAGGGCGCCGAACCGGTGGGCGTAGCGGCGCTGTCCGGCCGGCGTGGCGGGCGCGCGGGTGTCGACGTACGCGGCCCAGCCGTACTCGCCGCGCGGCAGCACGGTGAAGGTGTGCAGGTCGGCGCCGCGGTCGTTGAGCCAGGCCAGCAGGTGCTGGAACCGGGCCTCGACGGCAACCGGGCGGGGCTTGTAGACCAGCCGCAGCCCACTGTCGAACGTCGCCACCAGCACCCGGCGGCCGTCGCGGTGGGGGTCGCCGGTCTCCTGGACCTCGACCAGGCGACCGAGCGGGGCCCCGGAGTGCAAGGTCGCCGCGAGCGTCGGCGCGTCGGCGCGGAGCCGGTGCAGGAACTCGACGGTGCGCTCGGCCCAGGCGCGGGTCAGCTCGTACGCCTGCCGGGCCAGGACCGGGTAGTCGGCCAGCAGGTCCAGGGCGGCCTCGGGGGCGCGGTACCGGCCGAAGAACGCCACGAAGCGCTCCTGCGGCGTCGCCCCGGACGACGTGCCGCGCAGCCGGTCGATGTTGAGTTCCAGGACGACGGCCCGGCTGAGGAGCACGACCAGTTCGTCGAGCAGGCCGGTCAGTCCCAGCCGGTCCGCGTCGGCCGGCAGCGGCACAGCGTCCTCGGCGAGGTGACGAGCCTGACGTGCCACCCGGGCGCGGGCCTGTGCGACCAGGGGCGCCACCAGGACGAGGCAGGCGTCGAGCGGGCGGCCGGGCAGCAGGTCGGGGTCGATCTCCCCGTCCGCCGCTCGCGCGTAGCAGGCGAGCAGTTCGTCGATCCATGCTGGCGTCCCGTCAAGACGTGCGGCGAGCAGCTCGGGCGTCTCGTCGAGCAGAGCGAGAAGCATCTGCTCGTCGATGCCCTCGGCCGCCAGCCGGCGTCGCCAGTCCTCGTCGTCGGTGAACGCGCCGGCGGTGCGCCACCGCGACAGCCGCCACCGCGACCGCTCGCCGGGCAGCGAGGCCGTCGGCACGGGCGCGGCCAGCCGTTCGGCGATGCTCAGCGCGGCCAGGAGGCGCTGCTCGACGCGGACACTCGGGTCGTCGGCGGCGCGGTGCGGGTGTTCGGACATGCGGGGCTCCCGTGACGGTGGGGTGGGCGGAACGACGGGGTCCGGGCCAGGCCCGGACCCCGTGCGGACCCGAGGGTTCGAAAGATCAGCAGACGCAGTGGCAGCACGCCGTGGTGTGGCCGGTGGTCGCGGCGGCGCCGCCGGCCACGGTCTCCAACTGGTCGCGGTCCAGCTCGACCAGACCGGCCGGGTGGGTCTCGACGGCCTCGGGCGAGGCGGCGCGGCGGTACTCGTCCTTCCAGCTGCTGACGATGTCGGTGATGGACATTCGTGGCTCCTTTCGCGACGACCGTCGGCCTGTCCGGCGGTCGCTTGCAGAAACCAGCGTGCGGGCCACGGGGGTGCCGGCACATGAGTAGCCGCTACCTCATCCCGGGCCGGTGGTGTCACGCGGACGACAACCGAACCGCGCGGTCGGGGCGTCAGGTGTGCAGGCATGTCTGGAAGCTGACGGCGCCACCGGGCGGGGGTGTGTGAGGGTGGGGCCGCGCCACCCAGACCGCCGCGCACACACGGTCCGGCCGAGCGAGCGGATCGAGGACGGAGATGGCGACCGGGCCCGGGGCGGGCACCCGGCCGGTTTGAAGGGGTTCCGTGGCTGCATCAGGGGGTTTCGTCGACGGGGACGCCGGATGGCCGTTCGTCGGCCGGGCGCGCGAGCGTGACCGGGCGGTCGAAGCGCTCACCGCGTCGGCGGGTTGGGGCGACCTGCTCACCGGCGATCCGGGGGTGGGCAAGAGCCGGCTGCTGGAGGAGGTGCTGGCTGAGGCGCTGCGACGGCAACATGTCGTGCTCCGGGTCACCGCCACTCCGGGCTGGCGCGGAGTGCCGTTCGGCGTGCTCGCCAGCCGGCTGCCCCAGCCGTCGGACGCGAGCGTCGCCGACGTCTTTCGCGACGTCGAGCGCCGGCTGCGCGAGGTCGCGGCGGGCCGGGGCGTGGTGGTCGGGGTGGACGACCTCAACTGGCTGGACGACGCGTCCGGGGCGCTCCTCGAACGCCTCGTCGCGGGCGGCACCGTGCGGGTGGTCGCGAGCGTCCGGGGTGACGCCCTGCACGCGGCGCCGGTCGCGGCGCTGCACCGCTTCCGCGCGGTCGACCGGGTCCACGTGCCGCCCGTGGACCCGGACGAGACCGCAGT
>NZ_JBEXHY010000151.1:0-11480 GCF_040608295.1 Micromonospora sp. NPDC005197
CCACCACCTCCTCGCCGGGCACCTCCCCCACGTTCTCCCGGTCGGGCGCGACGACCTGCGCGGCAGCCTCCACCAGGGTCACCCGGCCGGACGCGCCGACCCGGGCGGCCAGCCCGGCGGCGAACAGCCCGGCGCCGCCGTAGAGGTCCCAGGCCACCTCGCCCGGACGCGGGTCGAGCAGCTCCAGCACGGCCGTGGACAGGGTGTCCGCCGCCGCCGGGTGCACCTGCCAGAAGGCGGACGCGGGCAGCGCCCAGTCCCGCCCGGCGGCCACCTCGCGGACCTCGGTAGGCCCGCTCACCGGCGTGGCCACCCCGTCGCGGACCTCGGCGACGCTCACGTCCCCGCCGGTGCTGGCGACGGTCTCCACCGCCTCGGCCGCCGGCCAGCGCGTGCCGGTCGGGGTGAGCACCGGCAGCTGCTGGATGGCCGGGTGGGCGATCCGGCAGCGGTCGATCGGCACGACCTCGTGCGAGCGGTGCTTGAGCAGGCCGGCGCGGTCCGCGGCGTCGACCGCGTAGCGGACCCGCGAACGCCAGCCCAGGAGCCCGCCCGGCAGCGCCTCGACCTGGACGCCGAGCCGGTCCAGCTCGGTGTCGGTGAGCCCGCCGAGGCGGACCAACTGCTCGCGCACCACTGCGGTCTTCCAGGCCAGTTGCGCATCCGGGGCGACGTGTTGCAGATCGCAGCCGCCGCAGGCGCCCGGCCTCGCGTACGGGCAGGGCGGCTCCACCCGGTCCGGTGAGGGCTCCAGCACGGTCACGGCGTCGGCCCGGACGAACCCGCGGTGCACCTCGGTGACCTCGGCGATCACCCGCTCGCCGGGCAGCGCGTGCCGGACGAACACCACCTGCCCGTCCACCCGGGCCACGCAGTGCCCGCCGGGGGCGACCGCGTCGACGGTCAGCTCGACCCGCTCCGCCTCCGCCAGGCCACGTTCGGCCCCGACGGGTGGCGAGGCCGCCGCGGTCCGCTCAGTCACGGCCGTTCCCGACCGTTTCGCTGTCCACCGGGCCGGACTCGTCCGGCGGCGGCGCGGTGACCGCGGCAGGCACGGTGCCCCGCGGCCCGCGCGCGGGGGTACGGGAGAGCGTGGCGTCCAGCCGGTCCAGGTTCTTGCTCGCGGTCGAGGCGAGCTGCCACGGAACGCTGACCACCATCACCCCCGGTTCGAAGAGCAGCCGGCCCTTGAGGCGCAGCGCGCTCTGGTTGTGCAGCAGGTTCTCCCACCAGCGTCCCACCACGTACTCCGGGATGAAGACGGTGACGACGTCGCGCGGTGACGTACGGCGGGTCGAGGCGACGAAGTCCAGGATCGGCCGGGTGATCTCCCGGTACGGCGAGTCGACCACGGTGAGCGGGATCGCCATCTCCCGCCGCTCCCAGTCGGCCTGCAGGTCGCGGGTGTCCTTCTCGTCCACGTTGACGGTCACTGCGGTCAGCGTGTCCGGCCGGGTGGCCCGGGCGTACGCGATGGCCCGCAGCGTCGGCTGGTGCAGCTTGCTGACCAGCACGATCGCGTGGTTCCGGGCGGGCAGCACGGCCCGGCCCTCGTCCGGTGGGGTCAGCTCGGTGGCGACCCGGTCGTAGTGCCGGCGGATGGCCAGCATCAGCGCGTAGATCACGGCCATCGCCGCGATCGCGATCCAGGCGCCGAGCAGGAACTTGGTGATCAGGACGATCACCAGCACCGTGCCGGTCAGACCCATGCCGAAGGTGTTGATGGCCCGGGAGCGGTGCATCCGCTTGCGCGCCTCCGGGTCCCGCTCGGTGCGCAGGCGTCGGTTCCAGTGCCGGATCATGCCGGCCTGGGAGACGGTGAACGAGACGAAGACGCCGACGATGTAGAGCTGGATGAGGCGGGTCACCTCGGCCTGGAACCCGACGATCAGCACGATCGCGAAGAGGGCGAGAAAGGTGATGCCGTTGGAGAAGGCCAGCCGGTCGCCCCGGGTGTGGAACTGGCGGGGCAGGTAGCGGTCCTGGGCGAGGATCGAGCCGAGCACCGGGAAGCCGTTGAACGCGGTGTTCGCGGCCAGGAAGAGGATGAGCGCGGTCATCCCGGCCACCACGTAGAGCAGGAACGAGCCGGAGCCGAAGACCGTCTCGCCGAGCTGGGTGGTCACCGTCTTCTGCACGTACCCGTCGGGGCCCGAGACGATCTGCAGGGCCGGGTCCTCGACGAACTGCAGGTGGGTCAACCGGGCCAGCCAGATGATCCCGACGAGCAGGCTCACCGCGATCGCGCCCAGCAGCAGCAGCGTGGTGGCGGCGTTGCGGCTCTTCGGCGCCTTGAACGCGGGCACGCCGTTGGAGATCGCCTCCACGCCGGTGAGCGCGGCGGCGCCCGAGCTGAACGTCCGCAGCAGCAGGAAGACCAGCGCGAAACCGGTCACGCTGTGCTCGGCCTGGATGACCAGGTCGGCACTGGGCGCACGCAGGTCGTCGCCCAGCACGAAGACGCGGAACAGCCCGGTGAGCAGCATCGCGCCCATCACGATCACGAAGCCGTACGTGGGGATGGCGAACGCGGTGCCCGACTCGCGCAGCCCGCGCAGGTTGACCGCGGTCAGCAGGATCACTGCGAGCACCGCGATCATGACCTTGTGGGTGGCCACGAACGGCACCACCGAGCCGAGGTTCGCCACGCCGGAGGAGACCGACACGGCCACCGTGAGCACGTAGTCGACCAGCAGGGCGCTGGCCACCCCGACCCCGAACTTCGGCCCGAGATTGACCGTGGCCACCTCGTAGTCGCCGCCGCCGGAGGGGTAGGCGTGCACGTTCTGCCGGTAGCTGGCCACCACCGTGAGCATCACCACGACCACCGCGAGGGCGATCCACGGGGAGAACAGGAACGCCGACGCCCCGGCGATGGACAGGGTCAGCAGGATCTCGTCAGGCGCGTACGCGACGCTGGACAGCGCGTCGGAGGCGAACACGGGCAGCGCGATGCGCTTCGGCAGGAGGGTGTGCTGCAGTCGGTCGGACCGGAACGGTCGACCGAGCAGCAGTCGCTTCAGCAGCGAGGTGGGTCTGGCCACGAACGCCAAGGGTACGACCACCACGGTGAGAACGCGGGGGTGGGCGATCACCGTCGGCCGACAGGACGCGGTACGGTCGGTCCCGCTGTCGACCCGGACGTGGCAGGCTCGAACTCGGAGCCACCGGCGGCGAAAGGGCCAGCGGCAGCGGTACGCACCTTGGGAGGGACAGCGTGCACGTCGTGATCATGGGATGTGGCCGGGTCGGGTCGACCCTCGCCCACAGCCTGGAGTCCCGGGGGCACTCGGTGGCGGTGATCGACCAGGACGCCGACGCCTTCCGCCGGCTCGGCCCCGACTTCGCCGGGATCACGGTGACCGGGGCGGGCTTCGACGGCGAGGTGCTGCGCCAGGCCGGCATCGAGCGCGCGGACGCCTTCGCGGCCGTCTCCAGCGGCGACAACTCCAACATCATCTCGGCGCGGTTGGCCCGTGAGACGTTCGGCGTGTCCCGGGTCGCGGCCCGGATCTACGACCAGCGCCGGGCCCAGGTCTACGAGCGGCTGGGCATTCCCACTGTGGCGACGGTGCGCTGGACGGCCGACCGGATGCTGCGGCACCTCGTGCCCGAGGGCAACGTGGAGATCTTCCGCGACCCGACGAGCACCGTGTCGATCGTCGAGGTGCCGGTGCACAAGGAGTGGATCGGCCGGCCGGTGCGCGTCCTGGAGGAGGCATCCGGCGCGCGGGTGGCCTACCTGATCCGCTTCGGCATCGGCACGCTGCCCACCGCGTCCACCGTCGTACAGGAGGGTGACCAGGTGTTCATGCTGGTCAGCGACGACATCGTGGCGACGGTCACGTCGGTGGCGGCGACCCCGCCGGAAGGGGGGCACTGAGCCATGCGGATCGCCATCGCGGGCGCCGGCAACGTGGGCCGCTCGATCGCCCAGGAGCTGATCGAGAACGGCCACCAGGTGATGCTTATCGAACGGCAGCCGAAGATGCTCCGGCCGGACCGGGTGCCGGCCGCCGAGTGGGTGCTCGCCGACGCGTGCGAGGTGGCCAGCCTGGAGGAGGCCAACGTCGCCGGCTGCGACGTGGTGGTCGCGGCCACCGGTGACGACAAGACCAACCTGGTGCTGTCGCTGCTGGCCAAGACCGAGTTCGCGGTGCCCCGGGTGGTGGCCCGGGTCAACCGGGCGGAGAACGAGTGGCTCTTCACCGAGCAGTGGGGCGTCGACGTCGCGGTGAGCAAGCCCCGCGTGATGGCCGCCCTGGTCGAGGAGGCGGTCACCGTCGGCGACCTGGTCCGGCTGATGACCTTCCGGCAGGGCGAGGCGAACCTCGTCGAGATCACCCTCCCGCCGACCGCTCCCTACGTCGGTCAGCCCCTGCACGCGGTGCCGCTGCCCCGCGACTCCGCCCTGGTGGCGATCCTGCGCGGCAAGCGCGTCCTGGTGCCCAGCCCGGACGACCCCATCGAGGCCGGCGACGAGCTGATCTTCGTCTGCACCGCCGAGGTGGAGGACGATGTCCGCGCGGTCATCCTCGGCCCGGACAGCGTCGAGCGGACCCGCGGCTCACACTGAGCCGCCGGGCCCGGGCGGCGGGGTCGCTCAGGCGCCGGGCAGCGGGGTGGGTTGCGGCTCCCGGGTGACCCGGCGCACCGTCCAGACGGTGATGAGCAGCAGCAGCGCGTACGGCGGGTAGCCCAGCGCCAGCCGGGCCACGCCCAGCGCGGTGTCCTGGTGGGCCAGGTAGAGCCCGGCCTGCACGCCCACCTTGGCGAGCCACACCACGCCCCAGAGCACGGTCAGCCGGGTGAAGACGTGCACCAGCTTCGGGTCGGCCCGCCACTCGGAGCGGCCCTTGGCGACCAGCACCGACCAGATCCACCCGACGAGGGGCTGCCGGATGGCCGCCGAGATCAGCAGGGCGATGCCGTAGCCGATGCCGTAGAGGATGCCGGGAAGGTAGAAATCCCGCTCGTCACCGGTGCGCCAGGCGATGGCGGCGCCGATGCCCACCCCGAACAGCCCGTTGACCGCGTGCCGGATCGGCCGGCGCTGAGCCAGCCGCAACCCGGCGATCAGCAGCGCGACGGCCACCGAGGCGATCACGGCGGGCCGCAGGTCGCCGATGATGTTGGCGAGCACGAAGACGACCACCGGGATGCTGGACTCGACCAGCCCCCGCCAGCCGCCGAGCTGGTCGGCCATCTGCTCGGCGATCGTGGGCAGCGGCTCGTCGTCCTGCGGAGGATCGGTCTCCGGCTGTGCTGCCCGGTGCTGTCCCGTCGTCATGCCCGGCCTTCCGTCCGCGGTGCCGTCACTTCGGCGAGTCCAGCTCGTAGTACGGGTTGTAGATGACCTTGCGGTCGTCGCGCATGGCCACCCGGCCGCGCGCGGTCAGGTGCCGCCCCGGCTCGATCCCGGAGATGTGCCGCCGGCCCAGCCAGACCAGGGTGACGACGTCGCTGCCGTCGTACAGGTCGGCCTCGAGGGTGGGCAGGTTGGTGCGCGGCGTGTAGACCACGGTGCGCAGCCGACCGGCGACCGAGACCAGCTGGCCCCGGGAGCACTGCTGGGCCAGGACACCGCCGCAATCGGCGCTCTCCTGCCGCAGCTCCTGCGCGTCGATCTCGGCCTCGCTGGCGGTGAACCGTTGCAGGATGCGCCGCAGCGACACCCGGCTCTCGTCGGTCTTCATGACCTCCGCGTCACCCTCTCCACGCTCGCCGGCGCTGGCCGGCACCGGCCCAGCTCCGGCGACGCCGGAACCGTCCCGCCAGCGTACGCCGACGGGGCCGGTTCCGGCGGGCCGGTGGGCGCTCGGTCAGACCTGGCGGGGCTCGGCGGCGGCGGACGTGTCCCCGCCCTCGGCGTCGGCCTGGTCGGCGATCTCGCGGGGCAGTCGCAGCGGCAGCGGCTCACGGACCGGTTTCGCCTCCTGGCCACGGTCGACCACCAGGCCGTCCAGGCACTCGGCGAGCGGCCCGGCGCTGGCCGGGTCGGTGGCCACCGGGCCCTGGAAGACGCCCCGGACCATCCAGCGCGGCCCGTCGACGCCGACGAACCGCAGGTTCGTCGGGCCGTCCGGGGTGCGCACCTGGGCGTGCAGCTCCGGGCCGTACTCGCCCTCGACCTCCTGGGCGGCGGCGCCGTCGCTCAGCAGCGACTGTCGGATCTCCTCGCGCACCTCGTCCCAGATCCCCTCGGACCGGGGGGCGGCGAAGACGCCGAGCTGCAGCGCGTTGTCCCCGTGCACCAGCACCACCTGCTGGATCACGCCCTGCGGGTCGGCCTGCACCCGCACCTCCACCTCGGCCACCGCCGGGATGTGCAGGCTGCCGAGGTCGAGTCGCTGCACGTCGTCGTCGACCTCGGAGATGTCGTACGGCCCGCGCACGAGCGCCGGCGCCGACGTCCCGGTGCCCTCGTCGAGGACCTCGGTGGTCCGCTCGTCGCGGGTGTGCCGCCCGGCATCGGCCCGCTTTCGGGAGAAGATCACTGCGCCCACCCTCCGCTGTTCACAATCACCCTGCCACCTCTTCCGTCTGCCCGTGGCCCGGCTCGGCCGGCCGCTGGTCGGCCCACTCCTGGCCGGCCGGTGACGGCACCAGCCCGGCGTGCCCGCCGGTCGAGCCGTGCCCGCCGGCCCCGCGCGAGGACCCGGGCAGCTCGGCCACCGGCTCGAACCGCGCCCGCGCGACCCGCTGGACCACGAGCTGGGCGATCCGGTCGCCACGGGAGATCTTCGCGGGCGTGTCCCGATCATGGTTGATCAGGTTGACCATGATCTCACCCCGGTAGCCGGCGTCGACCGTACCGGGCGCGTTGAGCACCGTCACGCCGAGCCTGGCCGCCAGGCCGGACCGAGGGTGGACCAGGCCCACGTAGCCGTCCGGCAGGGCGACGGCCACGCCGGTGGGCACCAGGGCCCGACCGCCGGGCGGCAGCTCCACGTCCGCGGCGGCCACCAGGTCGGCCCCGGCGTCGCCGGGATGGGCGTACGTGGGCAGCGGCAGCTCGGCATCGAGCAGCCGTACGGGCACGGGTACGACGTCGGTCACGGGTCCCCTCTTCGTCCGGTTGTCTCCGGTGACCCTGCCATCCTGCCGGTTGGCCGGCCCGCCGTGCGCCGTACCCTCGCAGGAGTGAGCATGTCGCCCTCCCCGTCCGCCGATCGGCCGCCAACCCCGGCCCGTCCGGCGTACGCCGAACGGCTGGACCTGCCCTGGTGGCTGTGGCTGACCGGGCTGGTGGCCGCCGCGCTGCTGGCCGTCGAAATCTGGATGGGCGGCCCCGGCGTCCGGGCCTGGCTGCCCTTCGCGGTGCTGCTGCCGGTCACCGCCGCCGGGCTGTGGTGGCTGGGCCGGATCCGCGTCGCGGTCGCCGACGCCGAGCTGCGGGTGGACGACGCCCGGCTGCCGGTGCGCTTCGTGGCCGACGTGATCCCGTTGGACGTGGCCGGCCGCCGTGAGGTGCTCGGGGTGGGCGCGGACCCACTCGCCTTCGTGGTGCAGCGGCCCTGGATCGGCGGCGCCGTGCAGGTGGTGCTCGACGACCCCGCCGACCCGACCCCGTTCTGGGTGGTGAGCACGAGGCGTCCGGTCGAGTTGGCCGAAGCGGTGCTGGCCGCGCGGGACGCCGGCCGGCCTGCCGACCGTACGGCCGGCGAGCCGGGCTGACCGACGCCGACGACCCCGCTCAGGTGCCCGTCGGCGGGCCGGGCAGGGCCGGCGGTGGCGCCGGCCGGGCGATGCCGCGACGGCGCAGGTCCACCTGGAGCTGGTCGGCCATCTGCCGGGTGGCCCGGCGGTTGAGGAAGCTGGCCACCGCCGCGCCGGTCAGGAACGGCCCGAGCGTGGTGAGGTTGCGCCCGAATCGGCGCAGCAGCATGTCCCGCATCTCCTTGCGGGCGGCGGTGCCGAGCACCGCGCCCACGCCCACACCGGGCACCATCGGGTTGACCCCGCGCTGGGTGGCCCAGGAGTGCACCAGGGCCACCGCTCGTTGGCTGCCGGCGCTTGGCAGCGACACGCCGTGGATCTCGTGCAGCTCACCGATCAGTTTCAGCTCCACCGCCACGACGGCGACCGTCTCGGCGGCGAGCAGCACGGGCGCGGAGAGCAGCGTGGGCGCGACGGTCCATTCGACGGCGGCGACTCCCCCGCCGGCCGCGCCGATCCCGGCGGTGGCGCGGGAGGCGTTGCGGATCAGTCGCTCGGCCAGGGCGGCGTCGTCCAGGCCGGGAAAGTGTCGACGCAGGGTGGCCAGGTCCCGCACCGGTACGTGCGGGGCGATCTCGGCCACCGTGTCGGTCATCCAGCGCACGGCGGCGCGGGGCTTGAACAGGTCGGAAATGCCTCGGCTGCGGGCCTGCCCCACCATCCGGGTGAGCAGTTGCCGCCGCCGGGCCGGCTTGATGTCGTCCGCGGTCAACGCCGCGACGGTGGCGCCGAGATCGTCCGCGCCGTCGTCGGTGGTGTCGCCTCGATCGCTCATGGGTCGGACCTCCCGGTGGTGTGGCTACCCGCTACGAGTCAAACAGGTACCCACCGGCGTCGCACGCCTACACCGGTAGCGGCGGCCCCGATCAGGAGGCCGCCGCCGGTGTCGTGAGTGTCAGACGCACTCTCGGCAGATCAGCTCGCCGTTGCGCTCGACCGCCAGCTGGCTGCGATGGTGGACCAGGAAGCAGCGGGCGCACCGGAACTCGTCCTGCTGCATCGGTAGCACCTTGACAGTGAGCTCCTCGTCGGCCAGGTCGGCACCGGGCAGCTCGAAGCTCTCGGCGACCTCGGCCTCGTCGACGTCCACCGCGCCCGACTGTGAGTCGACGCGCCGTGCCTTGAGCTCTTCCAGGCTGTCCTCGCCGAGGTCGACCTCGTCGCGACGCGGGGCGTCGTAGTCGGTGGCCATCGGATGTCACTCTCCCATATCGATGTTGTCGCTTCCGGTTGTAACGCCGGACGACGCTGTTTCGGTTCCGCTGGCCGGCAACCACTTGTGTCGGGCACCCGACCCGCGGGACCGTACGGGTCGGGACCGCTGGGGCCACTCCCCTGCGAGCGCGGAACCTTACCCCCCCTTGGGCGAGGCATGTATACCGCCCTTGCGGCTGAGATGTACGCCCCCGCACGCGAAGTTGTTCCCAATGTGATTCAGGCGACACGAAGATAGGGGTAGTAGTACCCGGTTCAGGGTCGGCGCGCCGGCATGTCGGACTGTTTCCACGCGACGGCCGGACAACCGTTAACCTCAGCGGCGTATTCGACGGCCGGCGGTCAGTGCGATCGTTGGCGGCCGCCGCCACCCACCTGAGGTCCCGGGAGCGCCCAGATGAGTTTTGCGCGAGTGCGAGCACTCGTCGTCGTCGGCCTGCTGGGGGTCCTGGCCCTGGCGTTCGTGATCACCGCGATCGTCCGCGACAGCCAGGGCGAGGCCGGCGCGGCGGGCGGCTGCCCGGACGGTTGGCCGTTGGCCGACGTCACCCTGCACGAGCCCAAGGACGTCAAGATCAACGTCTTGAACGCGACCGACGAGCCGGGCCGGGCGGGCGCCGTCGCCGACGACTTCCGCAACCGCAAGTTCCAGGTCAAGAAGGTCGGCAACGCGCCCAAGGGCATCGACGACGTCGCCGTGCTGAAGTTCGGCCCCAAGGGCGTCAGCTCCGCCCACCTGCTCAAGGCGTACTTCCTCAACAACGCCGAGCCGGTCTACGACGACAAGCGCACCGACGACACCGTGGACGTGGTGTTGGGCAACGGCTTCCAGCAGCTCGCCACCACCACCGAGGTCAACCAGTCCCTCGGCGACCTGGGCCCACCGGTCGCGCCGGCGGGCTCCTGCCCGTCCCCCGCCGCCAAGAAGTGACGGCGTAACCGGGCCGTCCGCCCCGCGCCGAGCATCCGGGTCCACCCCGGCGGAGCGGTCAGGGGCCGCCGGAGGCGTCCAGGGCGGCCAGCCGGTCGTGCAGCCCGGCGAAGAGGGCGGGCGGGGCCGCGATCACCAGGTCCGGGCCGGGCGGGCGACCGGCCAGGCCGGAGACCCGCACGCCCGCCTCCGCGGCCACCAGCCCGCCGGCGGCCAGGTCCCAGGCGGCCAGGCCCTTCTCGAAGTACGCGTCCAGCCGCCCCTCCGCCACCAGGCAGAGGTCCAGGGCGGCGGCGCCGAGGCGGCGGATGTCCCGCACCGACGCGATCAGTCCGGCCACCACCGACGCCTGGTGCGCCCGTCGGCCGGCGTCATAGCCGAAGCCGGTGCCGACCAGCGCCTGCCCCAGATCCGTCTCGCCGGAACAGCGCAGCCGGACGCCATCGCGCCAGGCGCCGCCACCAGCGGTGGCGGTCCACTCCTCGCCGGTGTGCACGTTGCGCACCACGCCGGCGACCACCACCCCGTCCACCTCGGCGGCCAGCGACACCGCGCTGTACGGCAACCCGTAGAGGTAGTTCACGGTGCCGTCGATCGGGTCGACGATCCACCGCACGCCGCCCGGCTCCGCCGGACCGGTGTCCTCCGTGCCGTACTCCTCGCCCAGGACCGCGTCCCCCGGCCGCAGCGCGCGCAGCGCGTCGAGGACCTGCCGCTCGACGGCCCGGTCGGCCGCCGTGACCACGTCGGTGACCGTGCTCTTGGTCGCCGCCACGGAGACGCCCTCGACCCGCATCCGGTACGCGGTGGCGGCGGCGTCCCGCGCCACGTCGAGCGCGATCGCCAACAGTTCCCGCGGTGTCGGCGCCGAACGGTCCATTCCAGGGTCCCTTCCCGTACGACCGGGGCGTTCCGGGCCGTGCGCGAGTATCATCCTTACAAAGTCCACATCTGCGCCGAATCGGCGGTCCCGCTGCCGTTACGCCGTGCGGCGCAGGATGATCGCCGCAGACGGCGTTACAATTCACCCCTGCCCACGCGCCACGGACCGCCGACCACCGGCCGGCCCGGGACACGAGGGTCCCTCAACCACATCGCCCGGCCCGGTTGCCCCACGCTGTGCCGGACGACCCGGCCGTGCCCGCTCTTCGCCTCCGGAAGGTCATTCGTGACAGAACCCCGCCAGCCCGGCGCCGACGTTCGCTCGCTCACCGACACCCTGATCGCCCACGCGCAGAGCGCCGGTGGTCAGCTCACGTCGGCCCAGCTCGCGCGCACCGTCGAGACCGCCGAGGTGACTCCGGCCCAGGCCAAGAAGATCCTGCGGGCGCTCTCCGAGGCGGGAGTGACCGTTGTGGTGGACGGCTCGGCGAGCACCCGCCGCCGGGTCGCCGCGGCCCGCTCGACGACCCCCGCGTCCCGGGCCACCACCGCCAAGACCACCAAGAAGGCCGCCGCGCCCGCCCCGAAGCAGGCGCCCGCCTCCGACGCGGCGCCGTCGACGCCGGCGCCGCGCAAGGTGGCCGCTCGCAAGGCCGCCGGCAGCACCGCCGAGGTCGCCGCCGCCGCGGCCACCCCGGCGAAGGCGACCCAGGCCACCCGCGCCACCAAGGCG
>NZ_JBEXHY010000152.1:0-11303 GCF_040608295.1 Micromonospora sp. NPDC005197
GGGGGGCCCCGGGGGGGGGGGGGGGAGGCCGGGGGACCCCCCCCCCCCCCCACGCCCGCGGGCGTCGATCCCCTAGAGCCGGGCGTCGCCGGCCGCGGTGGCCTCCTGCACCGCCGAGGTACGACGGACCTCGGCGCGCTCGTCGCCCGCGTCCTCCCGGTCGGGGGCGGCCATCCGGGCCGCCCGGTTGGCGGTCGGCGCGGCCTGCTCGCCGGTCACGCCGCCGCGGATGCGGTTGTTCGCGGCCACCTGCGCGGCCGGGTTGTTGCCCGTCACCGTCAGCTGGCCGTTGATGATGTTGTCGTCGACCGTGACGCCACCGGTGGTGGTGGTGACGCTGACGTCCGCGCCCCAGTAGCCGCCGGAGGCGCAGCTGTCCAGGCCGCCGTTCGGGCCGAGTTGGACACCGCCGAGGTTGCCGGCGAACGTGGCCCGACCCCGGACCGCGCTGCCGCACACGACACTGCCGGTGGCGCTGTTGAGCACCGACAGGGTGCCGTCGACGAACGAGTCGTGCACGTCGGTGTAGTAGGTGCCGGTGCTGCTGACGTTGCGCGTCACCTGGGTGCCCCCGTCGAGCCGGACCTCACCGGCGCCGACGGTGACGTTCCCGGCGATCGTCGCCGCCTCGGCGAACAGGAAACTGTCGATGGTGGCCGAGCCCTTCGGCCGGACGGTCACCGCACCGGTCTGGGCGTCGGACAGGAAGACGCCGTACCCGCCGGCGGCCAGCACCACCTGGCCGTCGACGCTGGTCTCGGTGGCGTCGAGGTAGCCGTCGGCGGCGACGCGTACCTCACCGCTGACCCGGCCACCGGTGACCACCAGGTTGGCGCCGGCGGCGACGGTGACGTTGCCGGTGATCGTGGTGCCGGTCAGCGCACATGACTCACCGGCCGGAACGAGCAGGTCGTTGGGCACGGTCACCGCACCGCCGGTGCCGATGCAGTGGGTGACCAGGTCGGCGTGGGCGGTGGGCGCCACGGCCAGCACCGAGGCGGCGATAACGGCGGTCACGGTGGCCAGCTTGGCGACGGTACGTCCGGGCATCGTGGTACTCCCTGTCGGTGAGATTCGGGTGCTCATGCGCCGACGTCCGATCGGGCCGCGGCCCGGACGATGGCGCCCTGCTGCCGCTTGGTCAGCGTTCCGGTGGTCACGAGAGCGGTGGTGACCGCCTCGACGTGCCGGACGAAGTCGGCGTGGCCGGGGTAGTCGGCGTGTTCGTCGATCAGATCGTTGATGGTGCAACCGTCGCCGGTGTCGGCGTTGGCCACGCCGGTGTCGTCACCGTCGATGATCACCGTGGCCCGGGTGTCGGACGCGGGGCAGGCGTCGGTGCCGTCGGCCACCACAGTGAACGTGGTGGACTGCTCGGCGGCGGCGTTCCCCGCGGTGTCGGTCGCCCGGTACCGCAGGGTGTGTGCCCCGGGCGTGCGGACGGTGACCGGGCCGGCGTACGCGGTCCAGCCGCCGGTGTCGAGCGCGTACTCGACCGACGCCACACCCGAGCCGGCGTCGGTCGCGGTGACGGTGACGGTCGCCGCGCCGACGTAGGCGCCGTCGGCGTCCCGCTCGCCGGTGACCGTGGCGGCCACCGTGGGCGGGGTGTCGTCCTCCTCCGGCGGGGCGACGACGGTGAAGTGGGCCATCTGCTCCGCCGAGGTGTTGCCGGCGACGTCGGTCGCCCGGAAGTGCAGCATGTGCATCCCGGCCGCGGTCACCACGATCGGGTTCGTGTACGCGGTGAAGGCCGCGCCGTCGAGGGCGTACTCGATGGTGGCGACCCCCGACTCGGCGTCGGTGGCGGTCAGTGTGGCGGTGGCCGTACCGACGTAGTTGCCGTCGCCGTCGCGGTCGCCGGCCAGCGCGGCCGTGACCACCGGCGCGGTGGTGTCCTCCTCGGTAGGCTCGACGACCCGGAACGACACCGATCCGACCGCGCTGGTGTTACCGGCCTGGTCGGTGGCGCGGAACTGCACCGAGTGGTCGCCGACCGCGGTGACCCGCACCGGCGCGGTGTACGGCTGGAAGCTGGTGTCGTCGACCTGGTACTCGACCGTGTCCACACCCGAGCCCGCGTCGGTGGCCGTGACGGTCACCGTCGCCGCGCCGACGTAGTTGCCGTCGCCGTCACGGTCGCCCGACACGGCGGCGGTGACGGTCGGCGGCGTGGTGTCGCCGCCTCCCCCGCCGTCGGTGACGACCAGTTCGCCGACCATCTGGCTGTGGCCGGGGATCGAGCAGAAGTAGCGGTACCGGCCCGGGGTCAGCGTGACGGTCGCCTGGTGGCGGCCGTCGTTGGCGTCGAACGGGCTGGCCAGGATGTTGACTGTGACGTCGTGGTTGTAGCGCTCGGTGCTGGTGTCGAAGGTCAGGGTGTGCGGCATTCCGGTCGTGTTGCCGGTGGCCGCGCTGTTCTCCCAGATGATCGTCGCCGCGCCGGCCACCGCCTGGGTGGGCACGGACTTGTAGCGGGTGATGTTGTCGTCGGCGGTCCAGGTCAGCACCTGGTCCGCGGCGGCGCGCGGGGCGGCGGAGGCGGGTGGCGCGGCCAACGGCGTGACCGTGAGCAGGAGCGCCGCCAGCGCGGCCGTGAGTCGTCGGATCATCGTCTCTCCTAGAGTTCCCGCACGCGGATGTTGCGGAACTCGGTCAGGTCGTTGTCACCGTGGTTCTGCAGGCCGATGAAGCCGGACAGGAACTGCCGCAGGTCGGTCGGCGGGTCGCCGGCACGCGACGACTGCTTGCCCGGCGTGTTGTCGAACTCGTTGATCACCACGCCGTTGCGGATCATCGTGTAGTGCTGCCCGACCGCCCGGATCTCGTAGTCGTTCCACACGTTCTTCGGCGTGACGCCGGCCTGGGCGAGCGGCACCGGGTCGAAGTTGTAGACCGAACCGGTCTTCTGCGGCTCGCCGGTCTCCCCGTCGTAGATCTGGATCTCGTGTCCGCAGTAGATCGCCATCCAGGCCGGCGAGGTCCGGGCCGACCCGACCGTGCCGCAGCTGCCCAGTGGCCGCTGGTCGAGGGGGGTTCGCAGATCCGGGAAGCGGATGAAGACGCCGGTGTTGGCGCGGCCGGTGCCCGGTGCGATGTCGCGGAACTGCACCTTGAGGGAGAAGTCCGCCAGCTCCTTGGTGTGCCAGAGCATGCCGAGGCCGCCGCTGGAACGCAGGGCCCCGTCCGGCTGGATGCTGAACGATCCCGTCGGCGCCTGCTGCCAACCGCGCAGCGACTCGGCGGTGCCGTCGTAGAGCGGCTCGTATCCGGTGCGCCCGTCCCGGCCGATCTCGGACGCGGCGGCCAGGCGGGTGAGCGTGCCCGATTCGCGGGCGTTGAGCAGGCCGTCGTCCTGCAACGCGCGGGTCACCGCGCTCACGTGCCGGACGAAGGCGTTGTGGTCGGGCCAGGTGCTCTCGTCGTCGATCAGGTCGTTGATCGTGCACCCCTGCCCGACCGTGCGGCTGGGCACTCCGGTGTCCGTGTCGCCGAGCCACACCGTGCCCCGGGAGTCCGGCACCGCGCAGCCGGCCGTGACGGTGGTCTGCACCGTCGCCGTCTCGCCGTCGGCGTACGTGACGGTGAGCTTCGCGGTGTAGGTGCCGACCTTGGCGTACGTGTGCCGGGGGTCCGCCTCGGTCGACGTGGCACCGTCGCCGAATTCCCACCGGTGGCTCACGCCGCCGGACCGGGAGCCGGTGAAGGCGATCGTCAACGGCTTGTTCTGCACGGCGACGGAGTTCGCCGCCGGTGCCGGGGTGGGCGCACCGCCGGTGTAGGTGATCCGGATGAGCTTCTGGTTGGGGTGCAGGCTGAAGAACCCGCCTCCGTAGTCGAGCAGGTAGAGCGCGCCGTCCGGGCCGAACTTGGCGTCCATCCAGCTCTGCAGCCGGGTGTCGCCGTTGCCGCTGGGGATGATGGCCCGCAGCGACTCGGCGTACACCGGCGGGGTGGCCGTCGGCACGCCGGCGGGGTCGACGGTGACCGCGACCCGGTTGGCGGCGTTCGACTCGTCGCCGATGAACCACTTCTCGTCCCAGTACGCCGGCCACGCCACAGTGCTGTTCGGATCGACCCGGTCGCGGTGGTAGGTGGGACCGGACATGATGGCCTGCCCGCCGCCGCGCAGGTACGGCTGCGTGTAGGTGGCGTCGGCCGCGACGTACGTCGGGAGGCCGCTGCCGTCGGTGCGCTTCGGGAAGACCGGGCCGCCGCCATCCGGCGAATACCAGATCATGTTGTCCCGGGCCGCCGGGATGTCCACCAGCCCGGTGTTGCGCGGTGACTCATTCTTCAGGTTGCCGCAGTCGTACCAGCCGGTCAGCACTGTCGCGTCGGTGCTGCTGCGGTCCCGGTACGGCTGCCGGTTGCCCATGCAGTACGGCCAGCCCTGGTTGCCGGCCGAGGTGATGATGGTGGCGGTCTCGTACTTGGCGGGGCCCAGCGTGGGGCTGGGCGACGCGGCGTCCGGGCCGACCCAGCCGGCGGTCAGCCACTGGTGCTCCGGGTCGATCTGGAGGCGGGCGATGTTGCGCACGCCCATCACGTAGATCTCCGGGCGGGTCTTCTCGGTGCCGGGCGGGAAGAGGTTGCCCTCCGGGATGGTGTACGTGCCGTCCGCCTCGGGGTGGATCCGGATGATCTTTCCGGCGAGGTCGTTGGTGTTGCCCGACGTACGGCGGGCGTCCTGGAACGAGATCCCCTGGTACTCCTGGGTCCAGTTGTTGCCGGAGTAGCCCTGCGACCCCTCGGAGGAGTTGTTGTCGCCGGAGCCGACGTAGAGGTTACCCTTCGCGTCGAACGCCATGCCGCCGCCGGCGTGGCAGCAGCTGTGGATCTGCACCGGGAACTGCAGCAGGTCCTTGCGGGTGCCCTGGTCGATGGTCTGGGCCGCCCGGTCGTAGGTGAAGCGGGAGATGGTGCGCTGCCCGACCCGTTTCACCCGGTCGATCGACTCGTGTGGCATCCAGTAGACGTAGAGCCAGCCGTTCTCGGCGAACTTCGGGTCGGGCACGATGCCGAGCAGGCCCTCCTCGTTCTTCACCAACTCCGAGCCGCTGCCCCGGTTGCCCATGACCCGCAGGGTGGTGAGGAGTTTCACCTGCCTGCTGCGGGGGTCCCAGGAGTGGATGGTGCCGCAGCCCAGGCCGACGTTCGGGTCGTTCCAGTCCGCGATCGGGCCGCTGGGGCAGGCCGCCTTGCCGACGTAGAAGACCGTGCCGTCCGGCGCGATGGTGAGCCCGTGCGGTTCGCCGATCTGGTCCAGCTGCCCGGTCTGGTTGGCGGCGGTGAGCCGCTCCACCTTGTAGTTCGCGGCGATCGTCGCCTGGCAGTCACCGCGTACGCGCCCGGTGGTCCAGTTCAGCGCCCCGGCCAGGTGCGCGCGGAACGCCTCCTCGCCGTAGCTGCCCTCGGTGTGGCCCATGCCGGTGTAGAACGACCGCCCGCCGTCGTAGTCCCGGCACCAGGACACCGGGTGGAACGGGCCGTTGGCGCCCGGCCCCGGGTCGTAGTGCCGTTCCTCGACCTGGGCGAGGGTGTGCACCGCGCCGATCGGGTTCGGGTCCCAGTTGTCCCAGCGGTCCGACCGGGTGAGGGTCAGCGGCAGCGACGCGGTGGCCGGGTGTTTACGGTCCAGGATGTCGACCACCGCCCGGTTCACGGGGGTCGGCGGCGGCGCGGTGGCCGCGCCGGTAAACAGGCGCAGGTCGGCGAGCTGGATCAGCGGCTCGCCGCTGTTGGCGGTGATGTTCAGCCGGTAGCGGCTGAACTCCTGCGGCGTGGCGATGTCGAACCGCCGGGTCTGGAACCGCTCCGCGAAGGTCTGGTTGGTGCGCCGGTCCAGATCGGACCAGGTCTGGCCGTCCGTGGAGCCCTGCAGGGTCCAGTCCTTCGGGTCCCGCCCGACGAAGTCGTTGGCCGACGTCAGCGCGTACCCGGTGATCCGCTTCGGTGCGGCCAGCTGGTACGCCACCCACGCGGTCGGGGTGCGGACCAGCCACTTGGTGTTGGCGTCGCCGTCGGTCAGCTTCTCCTTGGTCTCGCTCGGCGGGTTCTCGCCGCTGGCGGTCACCGCGGCCACCGGCTCGGCAACCGGGATGGCGCCCGCCGGGCGGGTGCCGATCAGGCCGGTGAACCAGGTGGAGTCGACCTGCGCGCGGGCGGCGTCGGCGATGCCGACGAAACCCCCGCCGGCCTTCATGTAGCCCTGGAGCGCCGACTCCTGGTCGCGGTTGAGCGCGGCGCCCGTCGCGGAGAGAAAGACCACGCTGCGGTACGCCGAGAGCCCGGTCGTGGTGAAGACCGCCGGGTCCGTGGTGGCCGTGACATCGATGTCATGACTGGCCGCAAGCTGTCGGATGGTGTCCACGGCACGCGACACCGGGTCCTGTTGTTCGGCCACCGGCCCGTGGAATACGAGCACGGCTGTTCTGGGCGGCTGTGCCGCCTGGGCGGCGGCCGCGGGTCGCGGCGCGGCGGTCGCCGCCGTGGCCGTGGCCGTGGCCGGAATCAGTGTGGCGAAGGCCGCTACCGCGGCGAGGGCTCGTCGTACGTCTCTGGTCATCCCCGTCCCCACTTTCGGTCAGCTTCCATGCGTGTGGGTGTGGCCCTGGAACCGGTGGATCGCCTCCTCGGCGCCGGGGGGCATGCTGCCGTCGGCGTTGCGCACCAGGAAGATCCCGGCCATGCCGCCGTCGGAGTGGTTCTGCACGTGGCAGTGGTACATCCACGCGCCGGGTCCGACGCCCTCCCCGGCGAGCACCTGGAACCCGAACGAGCTGCCCGGGTTGAGGTCCTTGTTGTCGATGACCAGGCTCGGGTCGGCCGGTCCCTCCAGCATTCCGGTGCGGTTGTCCGCCCAGCGGTGCGCGTGCAGGTGGAAGGTGTGGAACAGGTTGCCGTGCCCGATGGCGAGCCACTCCACCCGCTGGCCCAGGTTCGCCTCGAACATCGGCGTGTCCGGGGCCATCCGGTTGTTGATCGTCATGTCGTGGAACACGACAGTGAACTGCTTCTCCGGCAGGATGTCGCCGCGGCGGCGGACGATCAGCGCCCCGTACAGGCCCTTCGCGACTCCGGCGGTGCCGTGGTCGGTGCCCATGGCGTGATCGTGGTAGTGCCAGTAGCCGGCGCTGCCCGGCATGTACCGGCGACCCGACGCGGCCACCATCTCGTGGGAGCGCCAGACGTACGTCCGGGTCTCGCCGGGGTTGTTGAACGAGTCGTTGAACGGGCTGCCGTCCGAGTCGGTGCTGTAGTCCACCCCGTGCGGGTGGATGGACAGCCGCTGGGCGGTGGTGTTGACCAGGGTGATCTCCAGGGTGTCACCCTCGTAGATCTCCAGCACGGGCCCCGGCACGGTGGCCTGCCCGGGTGCGAGGCCGTACCCGAACAGCCCGCCGGGCAACTGCTCGGCGTAGATGGTGACCTTCCTGGTCACTCCGGCGGCGGCCCGGGCCGGGCTGCCTCCGAACGCGCCGCCGAGCGTGGGCGCGGACGCGCCCAGCGCCCCGGCGGCGAGCGCCCCGGTGGCGATCAGTGATCGGCGGGACAGGTGACGATGGGAGCCAACGGCGTGATCGTCCATGGGTCTCCGTTCCCGACCGGGCGAAGACGCGACGAGGGCAGGGTGCATCGACCGCCGAGCACAAGGCGGCAGCACGACTGAGGTGAGGATCGTCGCGGACTTCGCTCGGAAGACTCAGAACTTTCGATGGATGAACCCAACTTATGTAATCCATCGACGAAAGTACAGGTCTGATTGCAGGAAGATTACCGCGAGATCACGCCGTGCGTCGATTGACCAGGCGATGTGGAGTGCTCAGACGGTGTGCCGGTCGTCCGTCGGCAGGCCGGGCGCCTCGGGCGGCTCGGGCGACTGGTCAGGCTGACCGAGCCGCTCCACCCGCGTCGGGTCGAGGACCCGGGCGAGGAACGCGCGCGTCCGCTCGTGCTTCGGCGCGCCCAGCACCTCCTGCGGCGGCCCCTGCTCGACCACGACGCCACCGTCCATGAACACGACCCGGTCCGCCACGTCCCGGGCGAACGCCATCTCGTGGGTGACCACCATCATCGTCATGCCGTCCTCGGCGAGCCCCCGCATGACGGTGAGCACGTCGCCGACCAGCTCCGGGTCGAGCGCCGAGGTCGGCTCGTCGAAGAGCATGAGCTTCGGCTCCATCGACAACGACCGGGCGATCGCGGCCCGCTGCTGCTGCCCGCCGGAGAGCTGCGCCGGGAACGCGTCGGCCTTGTCGGTCAGGCCGACACGCTCCAGGTTGGCCCGCGCGATCCGCTCGGCCTCGGCGCGACCGCGCCGCAGCACCCGCCGCTGGGCGATGGTGAGGTTGTTCAGCACGGTCAGGTGCGGAAACAGGTTGAACGACTGGAACACCATGCCGATGCCCCGGCGTACCGCGTCGATCTCGACGTCCGGGTCGGTCATCTCGACGCCGTTCACCCAGATCGTGCCGGCGGTCGGCTCCTCCAGCAGGTCGACGCAGCGCAGCAGCGTCGACTTGCCGGAGCCGGACGGCCCGATGACGCAGACGACCTCGCCCTGGCCGACCTGGAAGTCGATGCCCTTGAGCACCTCGAGCGGCCCGAAGGACTTGTGCAGGTCGCGGATCTCGACGGCGGGACGGGACGGGGTGGTCGTCATGCGGGTCACCGGGCCTTGGCGTAGCGGAGTTCGAGGCGGCGCACCACCTGGGACAGGGGCAGGGTGATGACCAGGTAGGCGAGGCCGGCCACCAGCAGCGGCGTGGCGTTCACCCGGTCGTTGAGCATGTCCCGGCCGAACTTGGTGACCTCGATGGTCTGCGCCGTCACGCCCAGCACGTAGGCCAGCGACGAGTCCTTGGTGAGCAGGATGAGCTCATTGGTCAGCGGCGGGATGACGATCCGGAACGCCTGCGGAATGACGATGGTGCGCATGGCGGTGAAGTGCGACATGCCGAGGGTGCGGGCCGCCTCCATCTGCCCCTTCGGCACGGCCTGGATGCCGGCCCGGATGGTCTCGGCCATGTACGCGGCGGCGGTCAGGCCGAGACCGATCGCGATCGAGCCGAACACGCCGCCGGGAATCTCCCGCTCCGGGAAGGCGATGGGGATGCCGTACCCGACGAGGAAGAGGATCAGCAGCGCCGGCAGACCCCGGAACAGCTCGATGTACGCGGTCGCCAGCCAGCGGTACGGCGCCACCCGGGACAGCCGCATCAGGGCGAGGACGGTGCCGAACACGAGGCCGAAGGCGAACGCGCCCAACGTGTAGAGGATCGTGTTGCGCAGCGCCACGGTGATGATCGTCGGGAACATCGACTCGATGATGTCGACGCGGAAGAACGCGTCCTTGAGCCTGCCCCAGTCCGCGGCGAAGAGCACCGCGGCGATGATCGCGACGAAGACCAGGTACTGGATGCCGAGGGACAGTCGTTCCCGCTGGCGGCGTCGCAGCTTCACGTTGGCTCGTTGCCTTCCCGGAGTGTGCCGACGGGAAGGGCGCGCGTCGCGCGCGCCCTTCCCCACTGAGCTTCGATCAGGCGCTCGGCCGCTTGCCGATCCACTTGGAGTAGATCGCGTCGTACGAGCCGTCCTGCTTGGCCTTGGCCAGCGTCTCGTTGATCTTCTTGAGCAGTTCCGGGTTGCCGTCCTTCTTCACCGAGAACCCGTACTGCTCGCCGGTGTCGAACTCGGCGGTCACCTCGAACCCACCCGGGTTCTTGCGGAGGTACTCGGTCCACACCGGCAGGTCGTTGACGGCGGCCTCGACCTGGCCGTTGGCGACGGCCTGCTGCAGGGCGGCGAGATCCTCGAACTCGACCAGCTGCAGGCCCTTCTCCTTCTCGAACTTCCTGGCGTAGTCACGACCGGTGGTGGCCGCCTGGACGCCGAGCTTCTTGCCCCGCAGGTCGTCGAGCGACTTGTACGGCTTCCCGGTCTTGACCAGCAACGCCTGCGTCGCGTCGAAGTACGGGTCGGAGAAGTTCATCACCTTCTGGCGTTCGGCGGTGATGGTCATGCCGGCGGCCGCCGCGTCGCACTTGCCGGTGTTCAGGTCCTGACCGGACTTGATCCCCTCGAACGGCGTGTCGATGATCGTCTGCTCGACGCCAAGCTCCTTGGCCACGAGGTCCATCACGTCGACGTCGAACCCGGTGACCTTGCCGCTGGCGTCCTTCGACTGGAACGGCGGGTACGGCAGGTGGGTGCAGACGGTCAGCTTGCCGGCCTCGACCAGCTTGACCCCGCTGGCCTGGACCTCGCTGTCATCCTTCTTGGCGCATCCCGCGCTCAACGCCAGAGCGGCGACCGCCGCGACAAGGCCGGCCTGACGGACTGCGCTACGGACTCTCACGAGTGTCCCTCCGGTTCGGCTCCCCTGTGACGGGCAGCCAGGTTGGTGCGAAGACGGTGTGACAGGGGACGGTACCTGATTCGACGAACGGTACCCAGATCACGGGGCGTGGCCGTCGTGCTGCGGCGTCCATCACAGCCCGTGAACGGGACAGGCGGACACGTTCGGGACGACAGGTCGCAGCGGACCCGGTCCGTCCGCCGTCGTCCGGGTGACCCGCGCCGCGGGCCGGTCCGCCGCGACCAACGGCAGTTGAGTATCCGACCCACCTCGAACGAGTAAGCCGTCGTGCCGGCCACCGCTGCGCCACCACAGAAGCTGTTAGACGATCGGTGGTGCCGCCGGCACTGGAATGGGTGATCAGAACTGACCATCGAGCCGGGTACACCGAGGCGATCCCGGGTGGGAGGGCACGGCTGAGGATGGACACCTACCCCACGACGCCTCAGATGGCCTTCGCGCAGTTCGTCCGCCAGGCCGTCGACGACGCCCGCGAGGAGCACGGTTGGACCGTCGGCGACATCGCGCACCACACCGGCGTCAGCCGCTCGACGCTGTTCCGCTGGCTCGCCGGTGACTGGCAGCGCTACCCCGAGTTGGCCAAGGTCCGCAGCCTCTGCGCCACCCTCGATCTCTCCATCGCCGCCGCGATCCGGCCGCTCGCGATGCCGAACGCCGCCGTGACGCCCCGGGTGCTGGCGGAGGTCGAGGCGGACATGGGCACCATCCGCCGGCGGCTACTCGATGACACGGTCTCCGCCGCGGACAAGCGCCAGATCCGGGAGCTTCTGCGCCGCCTCGCCGGCCGCGACCTCCCGGTCGAGGGAGCGCCGCCGTCCACGACCGGCTCCGGCGCCACCCCGGCCTCCCCGTCGCAGGCAGGTGCGTCGCGCCGGTAGCCCGATCGGACGGACCCCGCAGGGCCGGCCGGCCTCAGCGCGCG
>NZ_JBEXHY010000153.1:0-11063 GCF_040608295.1 Micromonospora sp. NPDC005197
GGCCCGAGGGGGGCCGACGGCCCGAGGGGGGCCGACGGCCCAGGGCCGACGGATCAGGCGCCGACGAATCAGGCGCCGACGAATCAGGCGCCGACGCGGCGCAGCAGACCCTCCTGCACGGCGCTGGCGATCTGCCGGCCGTCGGTGGTGAACATCCGGCCGGTGGCCAGCCCTCGCGCGCCGGACGCCGACGGGCTCCAGCAGTCGTAGAGGAACCACTCGTCGGCGCGGAACGGCCGGTGGAACCACAGCGCGTGGTCCAGGCTCGCGCCGACCACACCGCCCGGCCCCCACACCTCACCGTGCACGGAGAGCACCGAGTCGAGCAGGGTGAGGTCCGAGGCGTACGTGAGCGCGCACGCGTGCAGCAGCGGGTCGTCGGGCAGCTTGCCGTCGATGCGCATCCAGACCCGCTGGTGCGGGTCGGCCGGCCGGTCGCCGGGGCGGACCCAGCCGGGCTCCCCCACGTAGCGCACGTCGATCGGGCGGGGGATCTGCCCCCAGATGCCCAGACGCTCCGGGTAGCGGGAGAGCCGGTCGGACATCGTCGGCACGTCCTGCGGGGCAGGTACGTCCGGCGGCGCGGGGGCCTGGTGGTCCAACCCCTCCTCGGCCCGCTGGAACGACGCCGACATGAAGAAGATCGGCTTGTCGTGCTGGAGGGCGACCGCCCGGCGCACCGAGAAGGACCGGCCGTCGCGGATGTTCTCCACCTGGTACTCGATCGGCTCGACCGGGTCGCCGGGGCGGACGAAGTAGCCGTGCAGCGAGTGCACGAACCGCTCCGGGTCCACCGTGCGGCCGGCGGCGACCAGCGCCTGACCGGCAACCTGGCCGCCGTACACCCGTTGTGGGCCGACCGGGGGGCTCATCCCCCGGAAGGTCATCTCCCCGGTCGGGTCGAGGTCCAGCACTTCCAGCAGCTGGTCGACCGCTGCCTGGCCGACCGCGACCCGACCGTCGCTCACTGCAGCGCCCGCGCCGACGCCGCGTCGACTAGCGAGCCGAGCTGGTGGACGCGCAGAGTGTTGGTCGAGCCGGGGGTGCCGGGCGGGCTGCCCGCCACGATCACCACGTAGTCACCCGGGTTGGCCCGGTCGAGGCCGAGCAGCGCCTGGTCGACCTGGCGGAACATGTCGTCGGTGTGCTGCACGAACGGCATGAGGAAGGTCTCCACGCCCCAGGTCAGGGCGAGCTGGTCACGCACCTCGGGGACCGGGGTGAACGCCAGCAGCGGCAGGTCGCAGTGCAGGCGGGAGAGCCGCCGGACGGTGTCGCCGGTCTGCGAGAAGGCGACCAGCGCCTTGGCGTTGATGGCCCGGGCGATCGACGAGGCGGCCACGGTGAGCGCGCCGCCGTGGGTACGCGGGTCGTGCTGCAACCGCGGCACGCCGATCGAGCCGGCCTCGGTGGTCGTCACGATCTTGGCCATGGTGCTGACGGTGAGCACCGGATACTTGCCGACGCTGGTCTCGCCGGAGAGCATCACCGCGTCCGCGCCGTCGAGCACCGCGTTGGCCACGTCGGAGGCCTCCGCCCGGGTGGGGCGGGAATTCTCGATCATGGAGTCGAGCATCTGGGTGGCCACGATGACCGGCTTGGCGTTCTCCCGGCACAGCTGCACGGCCCGCTTCTGCACCAGCGGGACCTCGTCCAGCGGCATCTCCACGCCGAGGTCGCCACGGGCGACCATGACGCCGTCGAAGGCCAGCACGATGGCCTCCAGGTGATCCACGGCCTCCGGCTTCTCGACCTTGGCCAGCACCGGCCGGAACACGCCCTCCTCGGCCATGATGTTGTGGACGAGCTTGATGTCCTCGGCCGAGCGCACGAAGGACAGCGCGACCAGGTCGACGCCGAGCCCCAGGGAGAAGCGCAGGTCCTCGGCGTCCTTGTCCGACATGGCGGGCACGCTGACCGCCACGTTGGGCAGCGACACGCCCTTGTTGTTGGAGACCGGGCCGCCCTCGGTGACCAGGCAGCGGATGTCGTTGCCGGTGACGTCGGTGACCTCCACGGCGACCCGACCGTCGTCGATCAGCAGGCGGTCACCGGGCTTCACCTCCTGCGGCAGCTTGCGGTAGGTGCAGGAGACCCGCTCCTTGCTGCCGAGGATGTCGTCACCGGTGATCACGACGGAGTCGCCGGTGCGCCACTCGTGCGGGCCGTCGGCGAACCGGCCCAGCCGGATCTTGGGCCCCTGCAGGTCGGCGAGGACGGCTACCGGCTTGCCGGACGCCTCGGACGCCTCCCGGACCAGTCGGTAGACCGCCTCGTGGTCGGCGTGGCTGCCGTGGCTGAAGTTGAGCCTCGCCACGTTCATACCGGCCTCGACGAGGCCCCGGATGCGCTCCGGGGACGAGGTGGCGGGACCAAGAGTGCAGACGATCTTCGCGCGGCGTGTCACGCCCATCAGGCTAGTCTCTCCTTCAGGTCGGACTCGGGGCCGACCCCTTGCAGGCAGCGGAACAGGTGTCCAACAACGCGCGGTGCGCGTCGGACCGGCGGGCGGAGCCGCACCGGGAACGTTGTGGCGACGGGCAACGGCGACCGCGCGCCGGGAATCGTACGCCTGTCGCGGCGGGCGGTGTCGGGGCGCTCCCGGCGCACGCTCACTCCGCGTGCTCCGACGGGGGCAGCGTGGGCACGGCGGTGAGCAGGTCACGAGGGTCGTAGTGCCGCTTGGCCCGGCGCAGACGCGACCAGTTCGCGCCGTACGCCAGCCGGACCCGTTCGGTCTCGGTCGGGGCGAGCAGGTTCGGATAGCCCCCGGGCAGGGCGAGCGGGGCGAGCGCCGCCGACGTCTGCTCGGCCCACGCGAGGTGCGGTGCGGCCTCCCCGCCGGGCGCCCACACCGCGATGATCTCGGTCAGCAGGTGCTCGGCGCGCAGACCGAACGCCGTGTCGCCGAGCCGGACCCGGGTGGCCGCGCCGTGGAAGTGGTGCAGGGCCAGCGCGGAGAACGGCGAAGTGACCTGCCGGGCGGCGTCGACCAGCGCCTCCACCGCGCCGTCGGCGAGCGGTGGCAGCCAGCGGGTACGCAGCAGGTAGTGGTTTCCGTCGACCATCCCGCCGTCGAACATCCGCAACGCGTCCGCGTACGGCAGCGGGTCGACCTGGTCGACCAACGGGGTGCCCAGCGCCCGCAGCCGGTCCAGCCACGGGCGGCCGGCGTCCAGGTCCGGGCCGCTGTAGAAGGGGCACACGAAGACCACCGGTTCGCCGGCCGGGCCGGGCAGGAACCCGGCCATGACGGTCAACTCGTCCGGGGCGTCGGCGAGCAGCGCCGCGTAGCCGCGCAGCACGGCCGGCGCCTCGGCCAGCGCGAACATGATCATGCCAGCGAGCACGGCGGGCAGCCGGTGCGCCCGGTACCGCAGCTCGGTGACCACGCCGACGTTGCCACCGCCGCCGCGCAGCGCCCAGTACAACTCCGCGTCGTGGCGTGGGTCGGCGGTGACCCGACGACCGTCGGCGAGGACGACCTCCGCGCCGAGCAGGTTGTCCAGGGCCAGGCCGAACCGCCCGCAGAGCGGGCCGTACCCGCCGGCCAGGGTCAGCCCGGCCATGCCCACGTCGCGGACCACACCCGTGGGCACCACCAGGTCGTACGGGGCGGCGGCGGCGAGCAGGTCGGCGGCGCTGGCACCGCCGGCCACCGTCACCGTGCCCCGGTCCGGATCGACCCGGACGGTACGCAGGCCGGTCAGGTCGAGAACCAGGCCACCGTCGCGCAATGCCCGGCCGGCCCAGTCGTGCCCGCCGGAGCGGACCGACACCGGCAGGTGACACCGGGCGGCGACACGGATCGCCGCGGCCACCTCGTCGGCGTCCAGGCAGTGGGCGACCAGGGCGGGCGTACGGTCGACGGCGGCGTTCCACAGGCGGGTGGCGGTGTCGAACCCGGGTTCGCCCGGCTCGTGGACGCGGTCACCGAGCAGGGCACGCAGCCGCGCGGCGGCGGACGCGACATCGGGGGTGGCGGCGGAGCTCATGGCGTCTCCTCGACCGGGCCCGGCCGATGACGCCGGGTGCGCCCCGACCGCGATCCTCGGTGCGCGCGACCGTAGCACCGGCGGACGCCGCAACGCCGTCACCATCACGACACCTGTCGCTGGACCGACCGTCAGCTCTGGGCCTTGACCAGCGGAAACTCCAACGAGCCGGCCGGGCAGAGGAAGGTCAACACGTCCACCCGGTAGAGGCCGGCCTGCACCGCGGGGTCGGCCTCCAGCACGCTGCGCACGTCGTCGACGCTGCCGGTGCGGGCCAGCCCGAAGCCGATCGGCGGCTCCGGCGTACGGGCCGGGCCGTCCACCGAGCCCGCGACCAGGATGATTCCGCTGCGCTGCAACGCCTGCATGTGCTCGGTGTGCTCGGCCTGCAACCGCTGCACGGTCTCCGGGGGCAGGGCCCGTCCGGCCGCGCCGGGATAGATCACGATGCACTCGTACGTGTCGAGCGCGAAGTCGACCTGCGGCACTCCCGCCATGGTGCTCCCTCCGCCGTCGCGCCGGCACGCACCGGCCCGGCCGCCCGAGCCGGCGTCACCGGCACGCGCCCAGCGTCGCACGCCGACGACGGCGGTACCGGTCGCTCCGCGCAACTGCCCCCCGGTCAGTCCACGGGTCGACGGTGCCACGGCCACGGTCGGTGGTGGCGTGGCCGGGCGGCAGTCCGCCGCCCCGCCTGCCGGAATCCCCGGCCGGCGGCGACCCGGCACGTCGGTCGGCGCGGGTGCCGACACCGACTACGGTGGACGGTCCGGGTGTCGGTGGTGGGAGGTCGGGATGCGCGACGACGAGCCGGTGTCGAGCCCACTGTCGTACGCCGAGGTGACCGACGAGGCGTACGCCACGCAGGCCGCGGCGGGCTTCCGGCCGCAGGAATTCGAGTTCGCGGTGGTGCTCAGTGGGCGGTGCCCCCGGTGCGGCCACCCGAGCACCACGACGCTCGTCGACGAGGTGTACCGCAAGGACACCACGGCCCCCGATCCCGGTTACCGGACGCTGCTGTGCGAGTGCGAGGCCGAGCACCCGGGGCGTCCCGCCGGGATGCGCGGCTGTGGGGCGTACTGGACGCTGTGGCTGGAGGTCGAGGCGTGATCCGGCTTCGCCCGGGGCCGCCCGCGACCGTCGCCGACCTGCACCGCGCGCAGCAGCTGGCCGGCCTGCTGCGCGGCGAGCTGGAGCGCGTCCGCGCGGCGGCGGTGGCCTGGCGCAACGGGCTGGGTGGCCTGCTGGTGGCGCTGGTCGGGTTCAGCCTGATCCGGGGTCGCACCGACGTGACCACGCTCGCGGCGGGCTGGGGCGCGCTGGTCGGGGTCCTGCTGCTCGCCGCGCTGGCCGCGGGCGTGGCCGGGGCGCTCGCGCTGCTCCGCGCGGCGCACGGCCGGTTGAGGGTGACCCCGGTGGCGGCTCTGCCGCCGGCCCCGCTCGGCGACCACCTGGAGGCCCTGGCGGCGGTCCGGTCCCTGCGGACCGGAGTGGGGCTGGTGCTGCTCTGCACCGCGTTGCTGGTCGCGGCCGTCGGCGTGACCTGGTACGCCCCCGCCCGCCCCGCCTCCCCGGCCGTCAGCTCCCCGGCCAACAGCTCCCCGGCGTCGACTCGCTAGCGCGCGGTGTGCCCAGCGCCCCGGGCCTGGCGGTCCGGCGGCGGATGGGTCGGCGGGCAGCGCTTCGGCGGTCAGCGGCACGGCATCCGCAGTCGCCACCCTGCCCGCGCGTCGCCCCGAGCCCGCTCGCCGAGCGCGGCGTGCGCCTGCGCGGACGCGTCGAGCAGGTCGGGCGGCCGTCAGGGGCCGAGGTGGGCGTAGCCGGCCCAGGTGTCCGGGTGATCCGGCAGGTCCTCGCGGAGGTGGCGGACCGCCGCGTGCAGGGCCACGGCCGCGCGGTCCGGCGCGATCCCTCCGGGCACTGACAATCCGTCGTAGAGGTCCTTGCAGAGCCGCGCGGTCAGCGTGTCCGAGATGGACCACAGCGCGCCGATGACGTGCCGGAAGCCGACCAGTTGAAAGGCCGTACCGAGCGTGAGCGCCTCGTCGGGCAGGGCCGCCCCGCCGCGTACCGTCTCGCAGGCCGAGAGCACCGCCAGCGCCGCCGGGTTGCCGGCCGGCCGCCACAGGTCCCGGACGTGCAGCGCGCCGCCGGCCAGCTCCAGACGACCCCAGGCCGGGGCGCGCAGGTCCTGCGTGCCGTGACAGGACAGGTGGGCGACCGGCTGGTCGGGCAGGGCGGCGAGCACGGCCGCCGGGGTGGCCACCGGGCCGAGCAGTGAGCGGACCTGCGGCACGTGCTGACGGACGATCTCCTCCTCCCGCGCGACGCCGGACAGGTCGGCGAGGCCGGGCGTCTGGGGCATGCCGACGAACACCGCCGAGTCGACCGGTTCGGGCCGGGCCGGGACGCCCCGGCGCGCGTGCGCCAGCGCCCGCAGCGACGCCGTGTACGACGGGACCACCCGGTCCAGCACCCCGTCGCCACCCTCGATCGGACCGGCCGCGTGCAGCGGCAGCAGGGTGAGCACCCCGGTGGGACACCACCACAACCGAGGCCACTCCCCCGCCGACCCGCCCACGCCAGACGACGGCACGGCGGGCGGTTCGGCGTCCGCCGACGGCGGGGTGGACGGTTCGGCGTCCGCCGACGGCGGGGTGGGGAGAGGCCTTTCGAGTACGGGTGCGGCGACGACCCGCCACAGCCAGTCCAGTGTCTGGGCGACCTCGGCGCGGGCCGCCGATCGACGACGCTGCACCTGCGGCTGCGGGACGTCCGGCGCCGCCGGCCCGGTGAGCAGCGCGATCGCGGCCAGGAAGCTCGCCGTCCGGACGACCAGCTCGTCCAGGGTCAGCTCCGGCAGCGGCACCACGCTGACCCGGCCCTTGGCGACGACCAGCGCGTCGCAGCGCCGGGCAGCCACGTTGACCAGCACCACCGGACCGTCGGCGGCGGCCCGGGCCAGCTCGTCGAAGGGCGGTGGACGGAGGAAGTCGGCGAAGCCGGGCCGGTCGCGGATCTCGGTCAGCAGCTGGCGACGGCGGGTGGCGAGGTCGTACCGCTGCTCCGGGGTCGGTCCGGCGGTCGCTGTCAGCCCAGCCGCCGATGCCACCCCGGCCGGCGCGGGGAAGTCGTCGAGGGCGTCCTGGAGTTCGGCGAGGCGGGCGGCCAGCCGGGGGGCCTGCGCGCGCAGCGCGGCCAGGTCGGCGCCCGCGTCGTGGGCGCGGGTGAGCAGGACTCCGCGGCCGTACTCCAGCAGCTCGACCGCGCGCTCCGGGTTGTCGAGGGCGACGGCGACCGCCGCGGCGTCGCTGGCCAGCCCGGGGAAACGCCCGAGCAGGCGGGTCTGGTCGTCGGGGTCCATGCCGTGCCAGGCCACCAGATCGATCAGCTCGATCGCGGTGGCGTACCCGTCGAGCGCGGCCGGAAGGTCGCCGGCCTGGGCGACGTGCGCCGCGTACCTGCTGGCGGCCACCGCCCGCAACAGCGACGGGGCGGACTCGACGTCGGCGGCGGCGCGCAGCGCGGCCGCCGCCTCGGCGAGCGCGGCGGAGCCGCCCACACCGGCGGTCGCCGTCGCGGCGGAGCCGGGGTCGGAGGTGGCGGCGTCGGCCACCGCCTCCAGGGCGGTGGCGAGATTGCTCAGACACATGGTGCGCGCCGGGTGCTCGGGGGTCAGCTCGTCGACCGCTGCACGGTACGCGGCCAGCATCGCGGTGGCGGTGGCGTCGGCGTGACCGGCGCGGTAGCGCAGCAGCAGGGCGTTGGCGAGGTTGGTGAGGATCCGGTAGCGGTCCGCGCCGAGCGACTGTCGCTCGCTCAGTCGCCGGAGCAGTCGAATCGCCGTGTCGAGCGCCGGCAGGTCGCCGTGCAGGCGGTGCCGCAGCAGGTGGGCCAGCGCGTGGGTGCCGAGCGTCTGGGCGTACTCGCTGGGGGTGGCCTCCTGTTCGGCCAGCTGGGCGGCCTCGCGCAGGGCGGCCACCGCGGCGTCGGAGTCCCGGGCGACGCCGGCCGCGACCTGGTCGGCGGGCTCGCCGCCGGCGGGCAGCGCGCCGTCGAGGAAGAGTTCGACCCGGCGGTTCAGGGCGGCCCCGTAGTTGGTCAGCGCCGGCAACCGGTCCGGGTGCCCGGGTGGCGTCGTGTCGATCACCTGCGCCAGCACCTGGATCGCCTCGGTCAGGGTCGCCAGGTCCTGGGTCGAGGCGAACAGCGCCTGCAGCACCAGGCCCAGGTTCGAGCGGTACCGGGGCAGGGACGCGGCGTCCGGCCCGGCGGCGGCCACGGCCGAGCGCAGCGCAACCGCGGCCGGCTCCAGCAGCGCCGGCTCTCCGGCCAGGTCGGAGAGTTCGCGCAGGGTGTTGCCGAGGTTGTTGAGCACGTGGTGACGCAGCGGGTCGGTGCAGGGAAGCAGGCGTTCCGCCTCGGTCAGCCCGTCCCGTGCGGCGCGCAGCGCGCTCACCCCGCCGAGGTCGGCGTGGCCGAGCGCGAGCGCGTAGCCGAGGTCGGCGAGCCGACGCGCTCGTTGACCGGGGTCCCGGGCGGCGGCCACGCCGGCGCGCAGCACCCGTACCGCCTCGGTGACGTCGTCGGCCCGCTGCCGCAACTCGTACCGTTTCGCCAGCAGACCGGCCATGGCGTGGCGCAGCTCCTCGCGATCCGTCCCGCCGGGTGTCGCTCCGGAACCGGCGGCGGCCCGGTACGCGTCGATCGCCGCGTCGAGGTCGACCGGATCGGCGGCGGCCTGGTGCCGGTCCGCGAGCAGGGTGGCGAGCCCGACCTGCGCGGTGCCGGCCAGCTCCGGGTCGAGCCCGCCGAACCCGGTCAGCGCCGACCGGTACGCCTCGATCGCGGAGTCCCGGTCGGCGGGCGTCCGGTCGCGCAGGAACCGCTCGGCGAGCGCCGCGCCGTGCAGCGCGGCGACCCGGGGATCGGCACTGCCCCGAGCCCCGGCGAAGGCGTCGATCGCCTCGTCGAGGTCACCCGGGCGCCGGTGCAGCCGCCACCGGTCGCGCAGCCGCTGGCCGAGGTTCATCCGCGCCATCGTGCGCACCGGCGTGCCCGTCGCGGCGGCCCGGACCGCGTCGCGCAGCACCGTGATCGACTCGTCCAGCGCGGCCGGGTCGCGGTCGACCTCGTACGTGTCGCCCAGGACGTTGCCGAGGTTGAACAGCCGCACGGGACGTTCCGGGTCCCCGAGGCCGGTGGCCTCCAGGCTCTCCCGGTGCGCCGTCACGGCCGCCGGGAGGGCCCTTCGTCGGCCGAGGTGCTGGAACTGGTCACGGTGGACCTTGCCGAGGGCGGACAGGTAGTGCAGCCGCTCCGGCGCACCGGCCGGCGTACCGTCGAGGGCCTGGCGCAGCAGCGATTCGGCCCGGTCGGCCGCTCGGTAGTCGCGGCTGGTCTCCGCGGCGGCCATCAGCATGACGGCCTCGACGTAGCGGGCGCCGGCGGCGTCGGCGCCCGACCCGGCCGACCGCGGGCCGGACCGGGTCGGCGGCGCGTCGGCGTGTGGGGCGCCGCCGCTTGGCGGTCGGTGCGCGTGCAGCAGGGCCAGCATTGCCGGCGACACCCGCTGCGGGGCGAAGCGCAGCAGGAACTGGGTGAGCCCGAGCGCCTGGCCGAGGTCGTCGGCGTCCTCGCCCGGGGGCAGCAGTTGGTATCGGTACCAGTGCAGGCAGGCCAGGAGGAACACACCCTCGGCGACCCGCTCGGGCAACGGCCCGTCCGTGGGCGTCGCGGTCACCAGGTCGACGACGGCCTCGGCGTCGCGGATCGCGCCGGAGTCGAGGACCGCCCGGTGGTCGCGGGTGGTGTCGAAGCGGTCCAGCCGCTCCCGCAGCCGACCGACCGGGTCGGGTCTGAACCGTCGCCACATCGCGCCTCCCCCCGGCCGGCCGCACCGACTCGGATCAGGCGTAGCAGACCGGACAGGACGGGCGCTAGCGGCAGGACGACAGTGATCGCGTGCTGCCGTGTCGGCGCACACAATCGGGCGAGCGGCCGCATGATGGCCGGCTCCCGGGGGATGATCACGAGGTGGTGGGTTGTCTGTCTTGCCCGCCGCGACGAAGACGATTGGGGATGCGCGTATGGCCACCGACATCAGCAAGCAGCCCGCGAAGGCGTCCGGCACGTACCGGATCGGGGGCGACGTCACGGTCAACCGACTCGGTTACGGGGCGATGCAGATCACCGGGCCGGGTGTGTGGGGTGATCCGAAGGACCCGGCCGAGGCGCTGCGGGTGCTGCGCCGGGCGGTCGAGCTGGGCGTGACGTTCATCGACACCGCCGACTCGTACGGCCCGTTCGTATCCGAGCTGCTGATCCGCGAGGCTCTGCACCCGTACGCCGACGACCTGGTCATCGCGACCAAGGCCGGGCTGACCCGCTCCGGCCCGGGCGACTGGCGTCCGGTGGGCCGGCCGGAGTACCTGCGTCAGCAGTGTGAGCTGAGCCTGCGTCACCTGGGTCTGGACAGCATCCCGCTCTACCAGCTGCACCGGATCGACCCGCAGGTGCCGCTGGCCGACCAGTTGGGTGAGCTGGCCCTCTTGCAGCAGGAGGGCAAGATCCGCCACATCGGGCTGTCCGAGGTGAGCGTCGAGCAGATCGAGCAGGCCCGCGCGATCACCACGATCGCCTCGGTGCAGAACCTCTACAACCTCGCCAACCGCAGCGCCGAGGACGTCCTGGAGTACTGCGAGCGCAACGACCTCGCGTTCATCCCGTGGTTCCCGATCGCCACCGGCGAGCTGGCCCGGCCGGGCGGCCCGCTGGACGCGATCTCCACCGAGCACGGCGCGACGCCCGCGCAGCTCGCGCTGGCCTGGCTGCTGCGCCGCTCGCCGGTGATGCTGCCGATCCCCGGCACGTCCTCGGTGGCGCACCTGGAGGAGAACGTGGCCGCGGCCGACGTGCGGCTCACCGACGACGAGTTCGAGGCGCTGACCAAGGCGAGCTGAGCGAGGCGAGTTGAGCGAGGCGAGTTGAGCGAGGCGAGTTGAGCGAGGCGAGTTGAGCGAGGCGAGTTGAGCGAGGCGAGTTGAGCGAGGCGAGTTGAGCGAGGCG
>NZ_JBEXHY010000154.1:0-11050 GCF_040608295.1 Micromonospora sp. NPDC005197
TACGCGATGACCGGCTGTGCGACGAGCTTCAGCGCGGTGATCACAGCCAGCTCCAGCTTGGTCGGCTCTGCTCGCGACGGCGCCGTGCGGTGCAGCGACGCGCCGAGCGCGACCAGGACGGCCGACGTGTCCACGGTGCGTACCGGGCGGCCGGGGGTTGCCCACGTGTACGTCGATCGGGGAGCCACGCGTTCAGCCTCGCATCCCGTTAGGACCGAGAAAACATGCCGGCGGGCCGGGACAGCTACCCAAGCGCCGGGCCTGCCAGGCACGGGTATCCAAGTCGTAAGGAGTCATGCCCAAGCAGATAGTTACATGACGGCGGCTTGCCGGGAGGGGATGGCGTTCCGGCCGCGTCACCGCACGGCCACACCGCCCGGGCCGCCGGTGACGACCGGGTGACGCGGACTCTGGCAGGGTCGCGGCACGAGGACGGCACGGTGCGAGGGGGCGGCATGATCAGGACGATGCTCCGGCTGCGAGCGCGGCCCGGCTGCGCGCCCGCGGTGGGGCCGGCCTGGGAGGACGTCGCCGGACAGCTCGGCGCGCTCCCCGGCGGCCTCCGGCACGAGCTGCTGCGGGACGCGCTGGACCCGTACGGCTTCGTCGTGGTCACCGAGTGGGCCGACGAGGAGGCGCTGCGCGCCTACCGGGACGGGCCGGTGGCCGCCCGCCTGTCCGACCTGCTCCGGCCGCTGACCGAACCGGCCGGCCCGCCCGACTACCCGCCGATGGTCGAGACCGGCGACGGGACCGGCCCGGTCTACGTGGACGTGGAGCTGACCGTGCCGAGCGCCCGGCTCGCCGAGTTCCATCGCGGCTACCCCGAGGTGGTGCGGCGGATGACCGCCGTGCCGGGCTACCGGCGTGAGCAGCTGCTCCACGAACCCGGCTCGGACGTGCACCACATCTTCGCCGAGTGGGACACCGCGGCCGAGTTCCTCGACTGGATCGGCGACCCGGCTCACGCCTCGGCGCAGGCCGGGCCGATCGCACCGTTCCTTCTCGACATCCGACGCCGCCTGTTCCACGTCGTGCCCGGTGGGGACGGCCGGCGACTCGACACCACAGGCAGGGAGGCCGATGTGCAGAGGACAACGGACGTACTGGTCGTCGGGGCGGGCCCGACCGGGCTGACCGCCGCCGTCGAGCTGGCCCGGCGCGGCATCGACTGCCGGGTGATCGACAAGCGGGCGACCCCGGCCGGGCAGGCCGACAAGGCGATCGGCGTGCACTGCCGCACCATGGAGATCTGGGAGGAGCAGGGCGTCGTGCGGGAGGCGATGGACGCCGGCATCTGGCTCACCGGCAACATGGTCTTCGTCAACGGCGAGCAGACCCACCGGATGAGCTGGGAGCTGCCCGGCCTGCCCTACGACCACCTCGGCCTGCCCCAGTACGAGACCGAACGCATCCTCACCGCCCGGCTGGCCACGCTCGGGGTGCGCCCGCGGCGCGGCGCCGAACTGGTGGACTTCACCCAGGACGCGGACGGCGTGACCGCCACCGTGCGCACCGCCGACGGCGCCACCGAGACCGTACGCGCGGCGTACCTAATCGGCTGCGACGGCGCGCACAGCCGGGTCCGGGACCGGCTCGGCCTCACCTTCACCGGCGGGCTGGGCCAGTTCCCGCAGCTGTTCATGCTGGTGGACGTCGACGTGGACTGGGACATGCCCGACGGGCACCTGCTGCGCTTCCTGCACACCACCGACGGGCGGATGGACGGGATGCTGGTCTGTGTGCCGCTGCGCGGCGAACACCGCTACCGCATCGCCACCCTGGCCCCACCCCGGTTCTTCGCCCGGACCGGCGGGCAGGACGCCCCGCCCGGCTTCAGCGAGGAACTCGGCGAGCCGACCCTCGACGACGTGCAGGCCGCCCTCGACCGCCTCGCCCCGCCCGGCACCCGGGCGACGAACCTGCGCTGGTCGTCGGTGTTCCGGATCAGCCACGGCATCGTCGACCGCTACCGCCACGGCCGGGTCTTCGTCGCCGGCGACGCCGCCCACCTGCACCCGCCGGCCGGCGGCCAGGGCATGAACACCGGCATCCAGGACGCCTGGAACCTGGCCTGGAAACTGGCCCTGGCGGTACGCGGGCTGGCCGCCCCCGGACTGCTGGACAGCTACGAGGCCGAGCGGCGCCCGGAGGGCGAGGAGATCGTCGGCCGCGCGGTGCGGCTGGCCGGCACCGAGGAACTGGACCGGGCCGACCTGGAACGGCAGTTCCTCCAGGAGATGTCCCTGCTGCTCAGCTACGCCGGCAGCCCACTGGTCGGGGAGACCGTCTCCGACCCGGCCGGGCTCGGTGACGCGCCCCGTCCCGGCGACCGCGCGCCGGACGTCGAGGGTCTGCGCCGGCGCGGCGTCGGGCATCCGCTGCGGCTGCGGGACCTGACCCGGGGCACCCGGCACACGCTGCTGCTCTACGCCGACGCCACGGCCGGCGCGACGGAGCTGGCCGGGTTCGCCGACCTATGCGCCGACGCGCGGCGGCAGGCGGGCGGGGAACTCGACGCGTACCTGCTGCTCGACCCGGACGTCGCCGAGCCGCGCCTGGCCGACCCGCCGGTGCTGCGCGACGGCGACCGCCGGTTCCGCGCCGGGTACGGCCTGGCCGGCACCGGGCTCTACCTGATCCGTCCGGACGGGCACGTCGGCTTCCGCGGCGCCCCGGTCGACGCCGACGCGCTGCGCAAGCACCTGCACCTGGTCTTCGGCGGCGCGCGGTGAGCCGGGTGCGCACGGTGCTGGCGATGCGGACCCGGCAGGGGTGCGAGGAGCGCTTCGAGGCGGAGTGGCGCGCCGCCGCCGAGGAGATCCGCACCCTGGACGGCTGCCTGCACCAGGACCTGGTCCGCGACGCCGACGACCCGAGCAGCTATCTGGTCATCAGCGACTGGGCGGACCGGGAGCGGCTGGACGCCTTCGGCCGCAGCGCGCACCGGGACCGGCTGCTGCGCGTGGTCCGGGAGCTGCGCGAGTCCGCCGAACGACACACCTACCAGGTGCTGCACAGTGTGAACAGCGAGCCGGGGGAGGCCCGATGACCGACGACGTGGTGCCGGCGAGCGAGCTGTACACGGAGGCGTTCGCGGCCAATCCCTATCCCACCTTCGCCCGGCTGCGTGCCGAGCGGCCGGTCTGCCCGGTCGGCTCGCCCCGGTTCGACTCGTGGCTGATCACCAGCTTCGACGACGCGCGCACGGCGCTGACCGACCCGCGGCTGTCCAAGGACCTCTACGGGCCCGACCAGCACTACCTGCGGATCTTCGGCCCGAACTCGGAGGGCCTGAACCGCAACATGCTCAACTCCGACCCGCCCGAGCACACCCGCCTGCGCCGGGTGGTGTCACAGGCGTTCGCGCCGCGGCGGATCGAGGCGTTGCGGCCCCGGGTGGCCGCGATCGTCGACCAGCTGATCGACAAGATGGTGCCGCAGGGCGAGGCGGACCTGATGCGGGACTTCGCCATCCCGCTGCCGATGACGATCATCTGTGAGCTGCTCGGCGTGCCGCCGGTCGACCACGACCGGGTGCTCGACTGGACCCAGGTGATCCGCACCTCCGGCTCGACCAGCCGACCCCCGGCCGAGGAACGGGCGGCGGTGCAGGAGGCCCAGCTGCGGCTGCACCACTACCTGGCCGACCTGGTCCGGGCCAAGCGCGACGACCCGGCCGACGACATCATCGGCGCGCTGGTGGACGCGGTCGACCGGGACCACACGCTGTCCGAGGCGGAGCTGGTCACCACCACGTTCCTACTGCTGTTCGCCGGTCACCAGACCACCGCCGACTTCCTCGGCAACGCGGTGCTGGCGCTGCTCACCCACCCGGAGCAGTGGGAGCTGCTGCGGACCACGCCGAGGCTGCTGCCGACCGCGATCGAGGAGCTGCTGCGGTTCGACGGCCCGCTGCCGGTGGCCAGCCCGCGCATCGCCACCGAGGACGTCGAATACCAGGGGGTACGCATCCCGCGCGGCGCGATCGTCGGGGTGGCGATCAACGCGGCGAACCACGACCCCGCCCACTTCACCGACCCCGACCGGCTCGACCTGCGCCGGGTCCGGGGCCCGCACCTCGGCTTCGGCCACGGCGTGCACTACTGCCTGGGCGTCTCGCTGGCCCGGATGGAGGCGCTGCTCGCGCTCTCCGCGCTGCTGCGCCGGCTGCCCGGGCTGCGGCTCGCCGTCCCGCTCGCCGAGGTGCGCCGACTGCCCGCCGCCTCGCCCTTCCGCGGCCTGCTGGAACTGCCGGTCACCTTCACCGTCTAGCCCGCCTACCCAGCCAAGGAGCACGTCATGGTCTTCCGGAACGTGATCGTCTGCCACATGGTCCCCGGCAGCGACGAGATCGTCGGCAACGTCTTCGGCCACTACGACCAGGCCACCCGGCCCCAGGATCTCGGCGTCATCGGCCGGTACCTGCTGTCGCACCACGACCTCTACCTGCACGTGATCGAGCGCGAGCAGGACCCGAGGATCTCCGGGCAGACGCGCGGGCTGCCCGCCTTCCAGAAGATCGCCGAGGAGATCGGCCCGTACGTGACGCCGTACCCGCGCTACTGGAAGAACCCGTCGGACTCGGTGGCCAAGGAGTTCTACCACTGGGCGCCGGAGGGCGAGCCGCCCGAGGACACCACGCTCACCGTGATCGTGGGGCGGATCAAGCCGGGCGCCGAGCCGGACGTGGCCCGGGTGTTCGGCGAGTCGGACGCCGGGTCGCTCCCGACCGACCTGGGTGTCACCGGACGCTGGCTCTACTCCATCGACGATGTCTACGTGCACCTGCTGGAGCAGGAGTCGTCGGCGGCCGAGGCGACCCGGGACCAGCACGCCGAGAAGCCGGCCTTCGGCAAGGTGATGCAGGATCTCGGCCCCTACGTGGAGCCGTACCGGCCGGACCTCTGCCACGGCCCGCAGGACCAGGTCGCGACCGTCTTCTACCGTTGGCGCGCGCAGGACTGAACCCGCGCCGAAACCACTATTCGTCGCACCCCCTTACGCCGGGCTGAAGCCGAGGCGTACGGGGTGTGACGGGCGGCGTCGTCCATCGCGACCAGTGCGGCAGGCCGCACGGACACGCGAATCGGCGGTGACCGTCCGGGTGAGGGTCACCGCCGATTGCGTGGTCGAACCGGTCAGGTGGCCGAGCAGGCGGTGTCCAGCTCCTTGATAGCGGCTTCCAGGGCCTTTTTGCTGGGCTTGGCGCCGGCGGACTTGTTGTACGCGTCGCTCAGGCCCATCATCTCGTTCTGGATTTTTTCGCTGGCGGCGGTGACTGCCTCGTTGGCGCCCATCGAGTGCGCCAGGATCGCGACCGAGCCGGCGGCCCACTGGGCACTGACCGCGAAGTGTCCGGCCGGCGGGCCGATCTTCTCGGCCTTGGTGACCTTAGCCGCGTTGTCCTTGATGTCCTTCTTGATGTCGGCGCAGGCCTTCACTGTGGCCGCGTCGTTGGCCGCGGTGCTGGTCGCGGTGGTGGCCGCACTACCGGTCGGGGCGGCGCTCGAGGCCGCCGGGGACGGCGAGGTTGCAGTGCCCGCAGATTCGGGCTGCGGATCGCAGCCGGACAGCGCGATTGCCGCCGCAACGGCCGAGCCAGTCAGGACGAGTCGAGTTCGGTTCATCGATGTTTCCCAATCTTCATGTTCGGCGCACGCTACCAGCCCTGGTCGGACGGGTCGGATCAATTAGAGGCCCGACGAGCACGGAGCCCTGAGTCTGGAGCTGGATGTGGGGCGCGTGGTGACTGTGGACGACGGGTGCCGTAGTGCTCGCACGTGTCGGTCCGCGGGCGGCGAAGGTTGGTCTGCGTCGAGAACGTCCCCGACCGGACCGGTTCCGGGCAGAGGTAGCCGAGGTGCAGTTGCACCCATGGAGCGCGGGTGCACGCCGCCGTGGCGGGCGGTGAGGCGGCGTGAGCCAGACCGTCGCTGGCCGGGCTAAAGGTAGGGCCGGCCCGTCCGCTAGCCCCGACGTTCGCCGAGTACGTGCCAGTGGTGGCCGCCGCGGTGTCGCCGTTTAATCCTCGGGCGTACGGCTCGAACGGGAATCGGGTGGTGCAGGCATGGGGGATCGGCGTATCGATGAGGTGGCCCCCGAAGGTCATTCGTTGGCGGCCCGGGCCTCGGGCTTGATCCAGCCGAAGGTGCGCTCCACCGCGCGCTGCCAGTTCTCCCGCTCCTCGGCGCGCACGGCGTTGTCCATCTTGGGCATCCAGCGGGCGGCGGGGTGCCAGTTGCTGCGCAGCCCCTCCAGGTCGGGCCAGTAGCCGACCGCCAGCCCGGCGGCGTACGCCGCGCCGAGGGAGACCGTCTCGGCGACCATCGGGCGCACCACCGGCACCGCGACCACGTCGGCGACGAACTGCATCAGCAGGTTGTTGGCGGTCATTCCGCCGTCCACCCGCAGCGCCGTCAACTCCAGGCCGGAGTCGGCGTTCATCGCGTCGACCACCTCGCGGGTCTGCCAGCCGGTGGCCTCCAGCACCGCGCGGGCCAGGTGTCCCTTGGTGATGTACGAGGTGAGCCCGACGATCACGCCGCGCGCCTCGCTGCGCCAGTGCGGCGCGAACAGCCCGGAGAAGGCCGGCACGATGTAGCAGCCGCCGTTGTCGTCCACAGTGCGGGCGAGGGTCTCGATCTCCGGCGCCGAACTGATCAGTTCCAGCCGGTCGCGGAACCACTGCACCAGGGACCCGGTGATCGCGATGGAGCCTTCGAGGGCGTAGACGGCCGGCTGCCCGCCGATCTGGTAGCCGACGGTGGTGAGCAGCCCGTGGCTGGAGTGCACCGGCTCCGTGCCGGTGTTGAGCAGCAGAAAGCTGCCCGTGCCGTAGGTGCACTTGGCGTCGCCCGGCGCGAAGCAGGTCTGGCCGAACAGGGCGGCCTGCTGGTCGCCGAGCGCCGCTGCGATCCGCACGCCGGGCAGGACGGCGGTCGCGGTGCCGTACACCTCTGACGAGGAGCGGATCTCGGGCAGCATGGCGGCCGGGATGCCGAAGAAGGCCAGCGAGTCCGGGTGCCAGCCGAGCGCGCGAAGGTCCATCAGCATGGTCCGGCTGGCGTTGGTGACGTCGGTCAGGTGCAGACCGCCGTCCGGGCCGCCGGTGAGGTTCCAGATCAGCCAGCTTTCCATCGTCCCGAAAAGCACCTCGCCGCGCTCGGCCCGCTCGTACAGCCCGGGCGTGTGGTCGAGCAGCCAGCGCAGCTTGGGGCCGGAGAAGTACGTGGCCAGCGGCAGCCCACAGTGTTGCCGGAGGTCCTCGGCGCCGGGTGCCCGGGCCAGCGTCTCCACCAGTGTGTCGGTGCGGGTGTCCTGCCAGATGATCGCCGGCGCCACCGGGATGCCGGTTCGCCGGTCCCACACCACTGTGCTCTCCCGCTGGTTGGCGATGCCGATCGCGGCGACCTGGCCCGGAACGATGCCGGCCTGGGCGAGGGCCCTGGGCACCACCTTGCCGACGTTGCGCCAGATCTCCAGCGCGTCGTGTTCCACCCAGCCGGGCCGGGGGAAGTGCTGCTGGTGCTCCCGCTGCGCCACGGAGACGAGGTTGCCCCGGCGGTCGAACACGATGCAGCGGGTCGAGGTGGTGCCCTGGTCGATGGAGACGACGTAGCTGTCAGTCATTCCTCGTCCTCTCTGGGCGGATGGCGGTGCAGGGTGGACGGATCACCAGCGCGCCGCGCCGAGGTCCCGGGACACCGCGCGTGCGGCGTCGCGGACGTACGCGACGAGCGTCGGGCGGGGGTGGCGCTGCGCGTCGCAGACGCGGTCGACCGGGCCGGAGAGCCCGATCGCGCCCACGACGAGGCCGCCGTAGCCGCGGATGGGCGCGGCGATACCGGCCTCGCCGAGGGTCATCTCCTCGATCTCGGCGCCCCAGCCGTTGTCCCGGATCGCGGTCAGCGCCCGGCTGAGGGTCCGGGCGGTGACCAGGGTGCGCCGGGTGTACGGCTCGGGTTCGCCCTGCATGACCGCGTTGGCGGCGCCGACGTCGTAGGCGAGCAGGACCTTGCCGAGCGCGGTGGCGTGTGGGGGCAGCAGGGACCCGACGTCGAGGGTCTGCAGGGTGTCGTCGGGCCGGAAGACGTGGTGGACCACCAGCACCTTGCCGTCCAACAGGGTGCCGATGCGGACGGCCTCGCCGCTGCGCGCGGCCAGCGGGTCGGCCCAGTTGATGGAGCGTGAGCGCAGTTCGTTGACGTCGAGGTAGCTGGTGCCCAGGTGCAGCAGGGCCGCCCCGAGCTGGTACTTGCCGGAGGTCTTGTCCTGCTCCACGAAGCCGACGTCCTGGAGCGTGCGGACGATACCGTGCGCGGTGCCTTTGGCCAGGTCGAGAGAGCGGGCGATCTCCCCGATGCCGAGGCGGCCGGAGCTGCTGGCCAGCAGGCGGAGGATCGCCGCGGCCCGCGTGATGGACTGCACCTGACCCGGCATGGGGCGGAATGCTAATCGCGTTTTGGCGGCCGCAACAGTGTTCGGCATTGTCGACCGAGGTTCGTTGACCCGGCACCGAGGGTTTCCTACGGTTCACCGCACAGTGACGTTACTGCACCGCGGCGTCACCGACCGACCCTCCACTTCCCCCGAGGGGAGGGCTGCCACCCCCACCGTTTTTGGAGGCAAGATGGCGCAACGGTTGAAAGCGCCCGGGCTCGTTGGCGAGTTGGCCGCCGAGTTCGCCGGCACCGCGATTCTCATCCTGTTCGGCGTGGGCGTGGTCGCCCAGGTGGCCGCGGCGGGAACCGGAGAGTTCGACAGCATCGCCTGGGCCTGGGGTCTCGGCGTCACGCTCGGCGTGTACGTGGCGGGCCGCATCAGCGGCGCGCACCTCAACCCCGCGGTCACCGTCGCCCTGGCGGTCTTCAAGGGCTTCTCCTGGCGCAAGGTGATGCCGTACGCCCTGGCCCAGACCGCTGGCGCGTTCGTCGCGGCCCTGATCATCCGCTGGAACTACAGCGAGGTGCTGTCCCGGTTCGACCCAGGCCTGACCAGCAAGAGTCAGGGCGTCTTCTCCACCCTGCCCGGTGCCGGCGTGAGCGAGTGGGGCGCGCTGCGTGACCAGATCATCGGCACGGCCATCCTGCTGTTCCTCGTCCTGGCCGTCACCGACGCGCGTAACTCGCTGCCCGCAGGCAACCTCGCCCCGCTGATCGTCGGCCTGATCGTGGTGGCGATCGGCATGGCCTTCGCCGCCAACGCCGGCTACGCCATCAACCCCGCTCGCGACTTCGGCCCCCGCCTCGCCTCGTTCCTGACCGGTTACGAAACGGCCTTCCAGGACACCAGCGGTTATCCGTACTTCTGGGTGCCGATCGTCGGGCCGCTCGTCGGTGGCATCATCGGCGCCGGCCTCTACGAGCTGATCATCGGCCGCTTCCTGCCCAGCGAGGACGAGTTGGAGCCGGGCGCCCTGGCCACCGAGAAGACCTCGGCCGAGGACGAGCTCGCCCGCATCTGACATCGCCGACCCGAATCCTTACGACGGACACAGAAGGAGACACCCGAATGGCTGACTTCGTCGGCGCGGTCGACCAGGGCACCACCAGCACCCGCTTCATGATCTTTGACCACGGCGGCAACGAGGTCGGCCGCCACCAGCTCGAACACCAGCAGATCCTGCCGCAGGCCGGCTGGGTGGAGCACAACCCACTCGAGATCTGGGAGCGGACCCAGACGGTCATCCAGACCGCGATGAACGCCCTTGGCCTGACCGCCTCCGATCTGGCCGCGCTCGGCATCACCAACCAGCGCGAGACCACCGTGGTGTGGAACCGCCGGACCGGCCGGCCCTACTACAACGCCATCGTCTGGCAGGACACCCGTACCGACCGCATCGCCTCGGCCCTGGAACGCGAGGGCAAAGGCGACGTCATCCGACGCAAGGCCGGCCTGCCTCCGGCGACGTACTTCTCCGGCGGGAAGATCCAGTGGATCCTCGAGAACGTCGACGGGGTCCGGGAGGCCGCCGAGCGCGGCGAGGCCGTCTTCGGCAACACCGACTCCTGGCTGCTGTGGAACCTCACCGGTGGCGTCGAGGACGGGGTGCACGTCACCGACCCGACCAACGCCAGTCGCACCATGCTGATGAACCTGGAGACGCTGGACTGGGACGACGAGCTGCTGTCCTTCTTCGACATCCCTCGCGCCATGCTGCCGGAGATCCGGCCGTCGTCCGACCCCCGCTCGTACGGCAGCACCCGGCAGCACGGCCCGTTCGCCGGCCGAGTCCCGATCACCGGCGACCTGGGCGACCAGCAGGCCGCCACGGTCGGGCAGGTCTGCTTCGCCCCGGGTGAGGCGAAGAACACCTACGGCACGGGAAACTTCATGCTCCTCAACACCGGCACGGAGATCGTGCGGTCGAAGGCCGGGCTGCTCACCACGGTGTGCTACCAGTTCGGCAACGACGCCCCGGTGTACGCGCTCGAAGGCTCGATCGCGGTCACCGGCTCGGCCGTGCAGTGGCTGCGCGACCAGCTCAAGATCATCAGTACCGCCGCGCAGAGCGAGATCCTGGCCCGCCAGGTGGAGGACAGCGGCGGGGTGTACTTCGTGCCCGCGTTCTCCGGCCTGTTCGCACCGTACTGGCGCTCCGACGCCCGTGGCGCGATCGTCGGCCTCTCCCGGTTCAACACCGACGCCCACATCGCCCGGGCCACTCTGGAGTCCATCTGCTACCAGAGCCGGGACGTGGCCGACGCCATGGAGCAGGACTCCGGCGTGCACCTGGAGTGCCTCAAGGTCGACGGCGGCGTCACCGTCAACGACCTGTGCATGCAGATGCAGGCGGACATCCTCGGCGTACCGGTCAGCCGGCCGGTGGTCGCCGAGACCACCGCCCTCGGCGCGGCGTACGCCGCCGGCCTCGCCGTCGGCTTCTGGAAGAACACCGACGAGCTGCGCGAGAACTGGAACGAAAGCCGGCGCTGGCAGCCGGGCTGGTCGCCGGAGCAGCGCGAGAACGGCTACGGCCGGTGGAAGAAGGCGGTCCAGCGCACCCTCGACTGGGTCGACGTCGACTGACGCCCCACCCCCCCTCGAG
>NZ_JBEXHY010000155.1:0-10978 GCF_040608295.1 Micromonospora sp. NPDC005197
CCGCGGTAGACGTCGTACGCCCGGACCCCGACGTTGTCGCTCGACGCGGCCCAGCGCAGGGTCACCGTGGTCCCCGACGCGGTGCCGGTGAGACGCCAGGGCGAGGAGATCGAGGACGTCACCACGGAGGCCAACCCCGAGGTGGCTGAGCGGCACGCCGAGATCACCGAGGACGTCGACGACCTGCTCGACGAGATCGACTCCGTCCTCGAAGAAAACGCAGAGGAATTCGTGAGGGGTTATGTACAGAAAGGAGGTGAATGATACCATATGTCCGATTCGCCGGACGGTGCCGAGAAGGCATGTCCGCAGTGCAAGAGAGTGCTGGCCAGCACTGAGTTCCACCGTGACCGGCGGAGGAAGGACGGGCTGGCCTTCTACTGCAAGGTCTGCGCCGCCGCACGGTCGGAGGCAAGCCGTCGCAAGCGCGGTATTGCTCCGCAGCGGAGATCACCCAGGCCCGTCGGCGAAGGCCTCAAGTGGTGTCCGGACTGTGAGCAGATCAAGCCCCTGAACGACTTTCCCACCACCTCGACCAAGGCCAGTGGTCGGCACAGCTACTGCAAACCCTGCCACAACGCCCGTGGCAAAGAGACGGCGCAACGACTCTACGGCGGCACACGCGAGTACCACCTCCAGCGGCGCTACGGCGTGGGGGAGAAGGAGTTTCAGGAGCTCCTGGCCGAGCAGGGCGGGGTCTGCGCGATCTGTGGCGGCGCGGACCCGCAACATCTGGACCACGATCATCGCACCGGGTGGGTGCGCGGGATACTCTGCTTCAACTGCAACGGTGGTCTTGGCCAGTTCCGTGACAGTCCTACGAGGCTGGCCAGGGCGATCACGTACCTGAGAGGAACCACGTGGCAGCGGGCTTTGATCCATCCGGGCGTCTACCAGATGTGTTCACCAACGCGGGGACGTCCTCCTTCACCACGTTTCTGAGCCGGGTGGCGCCCGAGATGCTGCCCGGTCGTCGGCCGCTGCCGCCGGGCATGGCCGCCGACCTGGCGCCGCACGCGACCACCATCGTGGCGATCTCGGCCGCCGGTGGCGTGGTGATGGCCGGCGACCGACGGGCCACCATGGGCAACCTGATCGCCCAGCGTGACATCGAGAAGGTGCACCCCGCCGACGCGTACTCGCTGGTCGGCATCGCGGGCACCGCGGGCATCGGCATCGAGCTGATGCGACTGTTCCAGGTGGAGCTGGAGCACTACGAGAAGATCGAGGGCGCGATGCTCTCGCTCGACGGCAAGGCCAACCGGCTGGCGTCGATGATCCGGGGCAACCTGGGCGCGGCCATGCAGGGGCTCGCCGTGGTGCCGCTGTTCGCCGGCTTCGACCTGGCCGCCGCCGACCCGGCGCGGGCGGGGCGGATCTTCAGCTTCGACGTGACGGGTGGCCCGTACGAGGAGACCGGGTACGACGCGATCGGCTCGGGCTCGCTCTTCGCGAAGTCGGCGCTGAAGAAGCGTTTCCGGGCGGGCCTGTCCGTGGACGACGCGACCCGGCTCGCGGTCGAGGCGCTCTACGACGCGGCCGACGACGACACCGCGACCGGCGGACCGGACCTGACCCGCCGGATCTATCCGGTGGTGATGACCGCTACCGCCGAGGGCACCCGCCGGTTGACCGACACCGAGACGGCGGCGATCGCCGAGGGTGTGGTCGCCGGCCGGATGGAGAACCCGGGCGGATGAGCCCCGTCCACCCCCACCAGTCCGCAGTCGTCAGCACAGCGCCGTAAGGAGAACCGCCGCCGTGGCCATGCAGTTCTACGCCTCGCCCGAACAGATCATGCGCGACCGCTCCGAGCTGGCCCGCAAGGGCATCGCTCGGGGTCGCAGCGCCGTGGTCCTGAGCTACTCCGGCGGGGTGCTCTTCGTCGCGGAGAACCTCTCCAGCGCCCTGCACAAGGTCAGCGAGATCTACGACCGGATCGGCTTCGCCGCCGTCGGTCGGTACAACGAGTTCGAGAACCTGCGCCGGGCCGGGGTGCGGATGGCCGATCTGAACGGCCTGAGCTACGACCGGCGCGACGTCACCGGGCGGGCGCTTGCCAACGCGTTCGCGCAGACGCTCGGCGCGATCTTCACCGAGCAGTCCAAGCCGTTCGAGGTGGAGATCTGCGTCGCGGAGGTCGGGGCGACTCCGGACGACGACGAGCTGTACCGGCTCACCTATGACGGGTCGGTCAACGACGAGCCGGGTCGGATGGCCATGGGTGGTCAGGCCGAGGCGATCACCGGTGTGCTGAAGTCGCAGCACCGGGCGGACATGTCCCTCGGTGAGGCGGCCCGGGTGGCGGTGCAGGCGTTGAGCACCGTCGGTGGTGAGGGCGGCGCGGCCCGCACGATCGCCGCGAACCAGCTCGAGGTGGCGGTGCTGGACCGCCAGCGGGTGGGTCGTACGTTCCGCCGGATCACGGGCGCGGCGCTGACGGCGCTGCTGGACGGCGATGTCGCGGCAGCGGAGGAGCCGGCCGAGGCGGGCGGGCCGGACACGCCGGCGCAGCCGACCACGGAGGCGCACAAGCCGACGACGTCGGCGGGCTCCGCAGACCTGGAGGACAAGCCGGCGGACGGCAAGTAGGACGGGTCATGTCGGCGGGCGGCCAGTTCCTCGGGCCGCCCGCCGCTTTGCGTTGCCGCCCGGCCCGGCCGCGGGTCCTGTGCCGCGGGCGGGCCGGTACGTCGGCCGCTGGCGATACGCAGCGGGCGTGGGCGGCGCGGGGTCAGAGCCCTCCGGTCACCCCGGGCGTGACGGCCTCGCGGTGCGGGACGTCGGTGGGGGTCGTGCCGCTGGCGCGGGTGCCGCGCAGCAGGGCGGCCATCGTCGCGGCGACCACCACGGAGCCGATGGCGTAGCCGAGCTCGACCCGTAGCGCGGTGGCGACCGGGGCGAGGGTGGCGACGACCAGCGCGGCCACGCCGACGGCCCAGGCGACGGCCTGCGCCCGGTGCCGGTCGAGGGCGAGCAGCGCCTGGCCGAGGACCATCGCCCAGAGGTAGGCGAGGGTGGCTGCCGCGAGCCAGGCGAAGTCGCCGTGGCCGAGGACGTCGGGCGCGTCGAACAGGGTCTGCACCAGCCACGGGCCGAGCAGGACGGCGAGCACGGCGCCGGTGAGGCCGAGCGCGGTGACGACGCCCAGGGCCCGGCGCAGGAGGCCGTTGAAGGCGGTGCGGTCGCCGGTGGTGGCGGAGGTGGCGAGACCCGGGAGCAGGGACGCCTGCAGCGACGCGAAGACGAACAGCGGGATCCGGACCAGCACCAGCGCGGAGAGCAGGGCGCCGGCGGTGGCCACGTCGGACGGGTCCAGCACCTTGACGTTGATCACGCCGATGTTGACGACGACCTGGGAGAGCAGGCTGGACGCGATGAGCAGACCGAGGCCGCGCAGGAACGAGGCCCAGGCGACGGGGACGCCGCCGCCGATGACCCGCAGGACCGGTGGGGCGGTGACCGCCACGCCGATCAGCGGCGCGGCGATCAGCACCGCGCCGAACCAGACGGGGGAGGTGACGCCGGTCAGACCGAGCAGGGCGACCAGGACGATGCGCAGGCCGCCGTCGACGCCGAGCTGGGTGCCGTACCAGGGGAACAGTTGCAGGCCGGAGAGCACGCCGCGGGTGGTGTGTGCGACGGCGAGCGCGGCGAGCGACCCGATCAGCACGGTGACCATGTCGTTGTCACCGGCGAAGAGCCGGTCGGCGAGCGGCGCCCGGGCGATGACGATCAGCGCGACGATGGCGATGAGCAGACCGAGGGCCAGGGCGGCGCCCCGGGCCAGCACGGGCCCGGGGGTGAGGCCCTGACTGTGCCGGCCGGCGACGAGGCGGGCGACCTCCTGCTCGACGGGCATGAACAGGCCGATGCCGAGCGTGAAGACGATCGTCCAGAGCGCCGCGAGCGACGAGTAGTCCGCCTCGGTGAGGCTGTGCCCGGCGACGGCCAGGTGGACGTAGGAGGCGAGCCCCAGCAGGGCCAGGCCGGCGCCGACGGCGACGGTCCCCGGTGGGACGAGACTCAGGAGCCGGCGGATCACCGGCGAATGAGCGCCAACGTGAGCACGGCGAAGGCGCGACCGAGGTAGATCATGGCCTTGGCCGGGGAGTGGCTGGGAGTGCCCGCCATCCGCTTGCGCATGGCCACCGGCACCTGGCGGATGGTGTAGCCCCGCCGGGCGGTGTGCACAAGCGTCTCGACCGTGTCGCCCAGGTACTCCACCGGGTACCAGGTGGCGAACATGTCGATCACCCGGCGGTTGGCGGCCCGGAAGCCGGAGGTGGTGTCGGTGAGCTTGGTGCGGGCGACACGCGAGAGGACGCCGGAGAGCATGACCATGGCCCAGCGGCGGGGGCCGCGGACGCTGTAGTCGCCCTCGCCGGCGAACCGGGCGCCGATCACCAGGTCGGTCTCGTCGAGCAGGTCGACGAGCTTCGGCACGTACCGGGGGTCGTGCTGGCCGTCGGCGTCGATCTGGATGGCCACGTCGTAGTCGTGGTCGCGGGCGTACCGGTAGCCCAGGCGCATGGCGCCGCCGACGCCGAGGTTGTACGGCAGCTTGGCGACCCGGGCGCCGGCCGCCGCGGCGACGGCGGCGGTGCGGTCGGTGGAGCCGTCGTCGACGACGAGCACGTCGACGCCGGGCAGTTCGCCGCGGACCTCGCCGACGACGTCGGCGATCGAGCCGGACTCGTTGAGCGCGGGGATGATGATCAGGACCCGCTTGCCGTTAACCATCGTGCGACACCAGTTCGTCTCGGGCCGCCCGGTCCGCGTCGATCTCGGCGCGCAGGAGGGCGAAGTCTTCTGCCAGGGTGCGGGTCTCTTCCTCCAGGGCGCTGACCTCCCAGCTGAGGTGCACGCAGACCAGCAGGAGGAAGACGATGCCGAGGAAGAGCACGAGGCTCACGCCGGACTGGACGCCGAGCAGCTCGGCGACGTTGTCCAGCAGGCGGGGGAAGAGCGACAGCGGAATGACGATCACCAGGACGCCGAGCCAGAGCATGCCGTACTTCTCGCGGAGCTGCCGGCGGCGCAGCAGCTCGACGATCGTGGCCAGCAATATCAGGCCGGTCAAGCCGGTGACGAGGGTGAGCTTCATGCGACCTTCCACGGGGCGGGTGGAGCGGCGGAGGCGAACGCGGCGGCCAGGGTGGTGTGCCAGCCCGTGAGGGGTGGCAGACCCGCGGCGGCCCAACGGCCGTGCCCTAGCACACTGTACGCCGATCGGGGGATGGAACGGGGGAACCGATCGATGGTGATCGCCCGGGTCATGCGGTCGGCGCCGCCTTCAGCGGCTCCCACCAGGCCCGGTTGTCGCGGTACCACTGCACGGTCTGCGCCAGACCGTCGGTGAGGTCGATGCTCGGGGCGTACCCCAGCTCTTGGTTGATTTTGGTGATGTCCAGCGAGTAGCGGCGGTCGTGGCCCTTGCGGTCGGTCACCGGGACGACCCGGTCCCAGCCGGCGCCGCAGGCTTCCAGCAGCAGACCGGTCAGCTCCTTGTTGGTCAGCTCGGTGCCGCCGCCGATGTTGTAGACCTCGCCGGCGCGGCCCTTCTGCTGGACCAGCGCGATGCCCCGGCAGTGGTCGTGCACGTGCAGCCAGTCGCGGATGTTGCCGCCGTCGCCGTAGAGCGGAACGGTGCCGCCGTCGAGCAGGTTGGAGACGAACAGCGGGATGACCTTCTCGGGGAACTGGTACGGCCCGTAGTTGTTGGAGCAGCGGGTGACCACCACGTCCATGCCGTGGGTGCGGTGGTAGGCCAGGGCGAGCAGGTCGGAGCCGGCCTTCGAGGCCGAGTACGGCGAGTTCGGCGCGAGGGGCCAGGTCTCCGTCCAGGAGCCCTCGTCGATCGACCCGTACACCTCGTCGGTCGACACGTGCACGAAGCGGCCGGTGCCGTGGCGCAGCGCCGCGTCCAGCAGCGTCTGGGTGCCGAGCACGTTGGTGGTGACGAACGGCGCGGCTCCGGCGATCGAGCGGTCGACGTGCGATTCCGCCGCGAAGTGCACGATCACGTCGTGCCCGGCGACCACCTCGTCGACCACACCGGGGTCGCAGATGTCGCCCTGCACGAAGCGCAGCCGCGGGTCGTCGCGCACCGGGTCGAGGTTCGCCAGGTTGCCCGAGTAGGTGAGCTTGTCGAGCACGGTCACGCCGGCGGGGAAGACCGCAGGCACGCCCGAGGCGGTGCCACCAGGCACGCCCAGCAGCATGCGGACGTACTCTGAACCGATGAATCCGGCACCGCCGGTGACGAGGATCCTCACGGGTCCAGGAGTGTACGCGAAGCGGTGGGCCGGCTGTCGGCGGCGACCACCGACATGCCGGCGGGCTGGTAGCGGCTAAGCTCCCCCGGTGCGCGGAATCCTACTCGCCGGCGGCACCGGTTCCCGGCTCTGGCCGATCACCCGGGCAGTGTCCAAGCAACTGATGCCGGTCTTCGACAAGCCGATGATCTACTACCCCCTCTCCACCCTGGTGATGTCCGGGGTGCGGGAGATCCTGGTGATCACCACACCGGAGGACCAGGACCAGTTCCGCCGGTTGCTCGGCGACGGCAGCCAGTTCGGGCTGCGGCTGGAGTACGTCACGCAGGCCCGCCCGGAGGGCATCGCCCAGGCGTTCGTGCTGGGCGCGGACTTCATCGGTGACGAGTCGGTGGCGCTGATCCTCGGCGACAACATCTTCCACGGCGTCGGCCTGGGTCGGCAGCTCGCCGCCCACGGCGACCTGGTCGGCGGCCGGGTGTTCGCGTACCCGGTGGCCAACCCGCAGGAGTACGGGGTGGTGGACTTCGACGCCGAGGGGCGGGTGCTCTCGATCGAGGAGAAGCCGGCCCGGCCGAAGTCCCGCTTCGCGGTGCCCGGCCTGTACTTCTACGACAACCGGGTGGTCGACATCGCCGCCAAGCTCACCCCGAGCGCTCGCGGCGAGCTGGAGATCACGGCGGTCAACGAGGCGTACCGGGAGACCGGCGAGCTGTCCGTCACCCTGCTCGACCGGGGCACGGCCTGGCTGGACACCGGCACGTTCGCCTCGATGATGCAGGCCGGCGAGTTCGTCCGGGTGATCGAGGAGCGGCAGGGCCTGAAGATCGGCTGTGTCGAGGAGGTGGCCTGGCGGGCCGGCCTCATCGACGACGATCAGCTGCGCGCGCTCGCCGAACCGCTGGTCAAGAGCGGCTACGGCGACTACCTGTTCGGGCTGCTGGCCGAGAAGAACGAAGCGCGGGTGGGCCGATGAAGATCCGGGAGCTGGGCATCGAGGGCGCCTGGGAGATCACCCCCCAGCAGCACGGCGACCCGCGCGGCATGTTCATGGAGTGGTACCGCTTCGACCACCTCGCCGAGGCGGTGGGGCACCCGCTGCGGCTGGCCCAGGCCAACCTGTCGGTCTCGGCGCGCGGCGTGGTGCGCGGCGTCCACTTCGCCGACGTGCCGCCCGGGCAGGCCAAGTACGTGACGTGTGTGCGCGGCGCGGTTCTCGACGTGATCGTGGACCTGCGGGTCGGCTCGCCGACCTTCGGCCGGTGGGAGGGCGTCCGGCTGGACGACACCGACCGGCGGGCGGTCTACCTCAGCGAAGGGCTGGGGCACGGATTCTGCACGCTGACCGACGACGCGACGCTGAGCTACCTCTGCTCGGCCACGTACAACCCGACCGGCGAGCACGCGGTGCACCCGCTGGACGAGGAGCTGGGCATCGAGTGGCCCGCCGACGTCCCGCTGCTGTCCGCCCGCGACGACGCCGCGCCGACCCTGGCGCAGGCCCGCGAGCGCGGCCTGCTGCCGGAGTACGACGCCTGCCGGCGGTTCGTGGCCAGTCTCGGGCCGGACGGAATGTCGCACTCAGCCGGTATGTGACCACCCCCGAAGCACGACCTGTGGTGTGACAGTGACGAACCGGGCCTCCGGGCGGCTAATGTCACACCATGGAGCGGCGAATCTTCGGCCTCGAGACCGAGTACGGCGTCACCTGTACCTATCGCGGGCAGCGGCGGCTGTCCCCGGACGAGGTCGCGCGGTATCTGTTCCGTCGCGTCGTGTCCTGGGGCCGGTCGAGCAACGTGTTCCTGCGCAACGGGGCCCGTCTCTACCTGGACGTCGGGTCGCATCCGGAGTACGCGACACCGGAGTGCGACTCGGTGACCGACCTGGTGGCCCACGACCGGGCCGGCGAGCGGATCCTGGAGGGGCTGCTCGTCGACGCGGAGAAGCGGCTGCACGACGAGGGCATCGCAGGTGAGATCTACCTGTTCAAGAACAACACCGACTCGGCCGGCAACTCGTACGGCTGCCACGAGAACTACCTGGTCTCGCGGCACGGCGAGTTTGGCCGGCTCGCTGACGTGCTCATCCCGTTCCTGGTCACCAGGCAGTTGATCTGTGGGGCCGGCAAGGTCCTGCAGACTCCGCGTGGCGCGGTCTACTGCCTGTCCCAGCGAGCCGAGCACATCTGGGAGGGCGTCTCCTCGGCGACGACCCGCAGCCGACCGATCATCAACACCCGCGACGAGCCGCACGCCGACGCCGAGCGCTACCGGCGCCTGCACGTGATCGTCGGCGACTCGAACATGAACGAGGTCACCACGCTGCTCAAGGTCGGCACCGCCGACATCGTGCTGCGGATGATCGAGGCCGGGGTCGTCATGCGGGACCTCTCGCTGGAGAACCCGATCCGGGCGATCCGCGAGGTGTCGCACGACATCACCGGGCGGCGCAAGGTGCGGTTGGCCTCCGGCAAGGAGGTCAGCGCGCTGGACATCCAGCAGGAGTACCTGGCCAAGGCCACCGAGTTCGTCGAGCGCCGCGGCGGCGACCAGGCCGCCAAGCGGGTCGTCGAGCTGTGGGGCCGGGTGCTCAACGCGGTGGAGAGCGGTGACCTGGAGCCGGTCTCGCGGGAGATCGACTGGGTCAGCAAGCTGCGGCTGATCGAGCGCTACCAGCGTAAGCACGACCTGCCGCTGTCGCACCCCCGGGTGGCGCAGATGGACCTGGCGTACCACGACGTGCGCCGTGGGCGGGGCCTCTACGGGCTGCTGGAGCGTCGCGGCGAGGTGGACCGGGTGGCCACCGACCCGGAGATCTTCGAGGCCAAGGAGACCCCGCCGCAGACCACACGGGCGCGGCTGCGCGGCGAGTTCATCCGGCACGCCCAGGAGAAGCGGCGCGACTTCACCGTCGACTGGGTGCACCTGAAGCTCAACGACCAGGCACAGCGCACCGTGCTCTGCAAGGACCCGTTCCGGGCGTACGACGAGCGGGTGGAGCGGTTGATCGCCAGCATGTGACGGGTGTGCCGGCCCCGGCGGTGGTGTGCCGCCGACGGGGCCCGCCGGCCCGGTAGGCTGGGCGCGCCATGACGACTTCTGAACCATCCGACCGTTCCGAGCGCTCCGGGCGCGGCGCCGAGCGGCAGAACTGGGTCGAACGCCGGCGGGAGAAGATCCGCGCCGAGATCGACCGCAACCGGCGCGGTGAGTACACCGTGCCGACGTGGGTGCTGGCCCTGGCGCTGGTGCTCATCGTGGGCGGCTGGCTCGCCCTGATCTTCCTCGCCTGATCCCGCCCCGCGCTGTCGCGCGAGCGGTGTCCGTTGCTGACCCACCCGCGCTGTCGCGGGAGCGGTGTTCGTCGGTGACCCTCCCGGGGCCAGAGGTTGGCCCGGCCGGGTCGCGTCGACGGGTATCCGCCGACGTCGCCGTCGCGGGCGGGTCCGCCCGCCCACTGCGCCGACGACACCGGGACGCGACGACGCGGGAGGCGATCATGGACGACGACCGGACGGTGCCGCAGCCGGAACGCGGTGGGGGAGGCTGGCAGGACCCCGGGCCGCGCGACGTGGTCCGGGACCGGCAGAACCCCGATCTGCTGACCCCGCCGAGCACGGACGCGGGGACACTGCCCAACCTGCGGTTCTCGTTCTCCGACGCGCACGCCCGCGTGCAGGGCGGCGGTTGGACCCGCGAGGTGACCGTACGGGAGCTGCCGGTCGCCACCGAGCTCAGCGGCGTGGACATGGCGCTGGAACCGGGCGGGTACCGGGAGCTGCACTGGCACAAGCAGTCCGAGTGGGCGTACGTGTCGCGCGGCAGCGCCCGGATCAGCGCCGTCGACCAGGAGGGCCGCAACTTCCTCGACGACGTACGCGCCGGTGACCTGTGGTTCTTTCCGCAGGGGGTGCCGCACCACATCCAGGCGCTCGACGAGGGCGTGGAGTTCCTGCTCGTCTTCGACGACGGCGCGTTCACCGAGAACAGCACGTTCCTGATCAGCGACTTCTTCGCGCACACCCCGAAGGACGTGCTGGCCAAGAACTTCGGGTGGCGGCCTGAGCAGCTCGACTCGATCCCGGAGCGGGAGAAGTACATCTTCGCGGGGCAGGTGCCGCCGCCGCTGGACCGCGACAAGGTGGTCAGCCCGAGCGGGGACGTGCCCCGCAGCCTGAGCCACCGGCTGCTCGCGCAGCAGCCGCAGCGGTTCGCGGGCGGCCAGGTCCGCATCGCCGACGTCACCCAGTTCCCGGCGGCCACCGCGATCTGCGCCGCGCTGGTCGAGGTCGATCCGGGCGAGCTGCGCGAGCTGCACTGGCACCCGACCGACGACGAGTGGCAGTACTACCTCTCCGGCCACGGCCGGATGGGCGTGTTCGCCAGTCAGGGCGTGGCGGGCACCTTCGACATGCGCTCGGGTGACGTCGGGTACGTGCCGTTCGCCTACGGCCACTACATCGAGAACCTCGGCACCGAGCCGCTGGTCTTCCTGGAGATGTTCCGCAAGCCCCGGTTCGGGTGATCCGCTGACCCGACCGTCACCCTCCCACCCAGGTCCCGCCCGCGTCCCACCCGGTCCCCACCCCGGTCCCGCCCGGGGTTGATCATGAAGTTATTGCCCGCCCGCCCGGCGTGTCGGGGCCATAACTTCATGATCAACGCGGGCGGGCGGGCGGGTGGGGGTTGGGGGGGGGT
>NZ_JBEXHY010000156.1:0-10890 GCF_040608295.1 Micromonospora sp. NPDC005197
GCCGCGGCGGCGGCACTGCTCGGGTAGGTCCGCCGGCTGACTCGTTCAGCAATCCTGGTGAGTCACGCCGACCATGGCACTGGCGGACACGTCTGCGGCCACGATCATCGCCTGGTGATGTAGCGAGCGATCTTGAGTGAGAGTGGACGGACGGCTGTTGCGCCATGTCGGCGGCAGATCCGGATACCTGTGAGCCGTGGGTCTCGGCTAACGACACACGGGCGGTAGGAGAAATCCGCGATTGGATCAGACGTTGTCGGTCCAGGGTTTCCCGACGCCCGCGCGTGACACGCTGCGCCCACCTGGCAGGTCAAGAACATCGATGAGGCTGGGGTCCTCGTCGACGGCATGGTGCAGGTGCCCGACTTTGCCGTTGCTGCCGCTCGCGTCGGTGGCTCCGACCAACTGCCAGACCCCGTCGTCCGCATCGTGACTGACGAACAAGACAGGCTCATGACGTTCGAACACCTCAGGGGTCTGGACACAGACCGTGCCAAGCAGCCAGTGCCGCATCCACCAGGCTCGCCGGTCGTGCTCCATGACATGGTCGGTGACCCACCAAACGAACGGCAGGTCCTCGTGGGCACGCGACTGCTCCGCGGTCAGGTCCGGGCCGCCCTGCGGGACCCGCTCGAACGGCTCGTCGACCAGGGAGAACGCATGACCACCGTCGTTCGCGAAGACGACGGCGTGGAAGGTGCCACCACCCGGATTGCCGACACCAATCCCAACGGACAGTCGGGCGACATGCGGGTCCGAGCCGGTGGTCCAGCCGAACGCGTACGAAGCCAACTCCCCACGCGGCCCCACGAACTCGCCGAATGCCCGCCGGTCCATGCCGCTGGCATCGGCCGTCGGCACCTCAACGAACGCACCCTCGAGCACCTGGATATCCACGCCGGCAACCTATCCGATCGCGCACATCAACCCGCAGTCGCACGCCTCGATGCCGCAGATCCGGATGTCCGCCGTACGCGACCGTCGTCGCGCTGGCGACCGGCCGCACCTCGAGATCAGGTTCTGTCGCGGTGACGGCGGGCTTCGATGTCGCGCAACACGTCCGGGTCCCATTGGCTGGCGTTCCAGTCGTCGCTGGTCGGAGTGGGCGACAACGGCCACGCCGGGTCCTGCCCGGCGACGGCTGAGTAGTGTCCGGCGACGACGCGGTCGACGTGGGCGATCAGCCGCAGAACCCGCCTTCGGCTGTGCAGCACGCCGCCGATCAGCGCGGCGGCTCCGACGGTACGCAGGGCTGCCTGGCCGAACAGGACGGCCGGGGCGGTTCGGTCGACGGCCAACCAGGCCGTGGCGGCGCTCAAGACGACGCAGGAGGAGAAGACGCGTATGCCCCAGTGGCGGCTGTACGAGCGGCCCGAGGAGCCGTGCGCCTCGGCGATCTGACGAGTGCCGCGGCCCCAGATCAGTCCGCTGATCCCCAGGCCGATGACGGCGACGATCAGAGTCAGGTTGGCCAGGACGTAACCGATCGCCGCCCCGGTTCCGGACGGGGGCAGCGGGCGGGCACGGTCGCTCACGGCGCTGCCGAGGATCGCTGCGACGATCGCGGCTAGGGCGAAGAGAATGGCGAAACCGGCTACGAACCAGGTCGCGATGTCCCAACCCGCTGTCCTGGGCGCGGGTGGAGGTGTCGAGGACCGGCACGTATGGCCTTGGCCGGGACCTTCGAGTTCGGTTCCGCATTTCGTGCAGTGCAAAGTGTTCCCCTCAGCGGCGCGACCAAGCCTCTGCCAGGCCAGATGAGCTGGGTGTCGCGCATCTTCCCGCACAGGACGGAGGGCCCGCCGGGTTCGGTGCCTAAAGGATCATGCCCGGTCGGCGCCGGTCCGGCGACCCCGAATCCCGCTGCTCGTCCTCGCCCCGGTTCCGCGCGGGTTGCCCGATGCCGCACAGGTGTCGGGTTGCTGCCGGTAGGGACAGTTTCTCGACGGCGACGTTGGCAACTCATAGCCGCCACCAGCACGGCTGCACGAGCATCAGCTCAGGCGGAACCGCCCCCCGATGTTCGCCATGCGCGTGGATGCTTCGTGTCGTCGTCTGCCGATTCGCAAGGATCGGTTGATCTCGCGAATCTCCACAAATACTGGTGTCCGAGGGCGACGAGCACCGCCACCACGGTCGCCTACTGGCGCCGCCGCGGCCCTCATCTGCACCCGGCGGACATCGCCGTACGGATCGGCAAGTCCGAACGCACCGTCGGCCGCTACTGGTCGCGACCGGCCACAAACCGCACTTCCCACGTCAACGGGCGCCTTGCTGACAGCCTCCGCCGCTGACACCACCGGCCGGCCCCGTTTTGGCCCGACGACCACATCCGCTGGCAGGTCCCCGACTGCGATCCGCTGCGGGGGAATGGCGGACCATGGCGTTTTAGCACCGTACAGCGGCGGACACCATCCCCGGGCGAGACTCAGCTCGCCGTGCGAGAGGCCAGCAGGTCGAGCGCGATGTCGACGATCATGTCCTCCTGTCCGCCGACGAGTTGCCGCTTACCGACCTCGAGCAGGATGGTGCGTACGTCGATGCCGTAGTGCTTCGAGGCTGCCTCGGCGTGCCGGAGGAAGCTGGAGTAGACGCCGGCGTATCCGAGGGTGAGGGTCTCGCGGTCCACGCGTACCGGGCGGTCCTGGAGCGGCCGGACGAGGTCGTCGGCGGCGTCCTGGAGCGCGAAAAGGTCGCAGCGGTGGGTCCATCCGTGCAGGTTGGCCACGGCGATGAACGGCTCGATGGGGCAGTTGCCAGCTCCGGCACCATGACCGGCCAGAGAGGCATCGACGCGGGTCACGCCCTCCTCGACTGCTACGACCGAGTTGGCCACCGACAGCGAAAGGTTCTCGTGGGCGTGGATGCCGATCTCGGTCTGGGGGTCGAGGACGTCCCGGTAGGCGCGGATCCGCTCGCGTACACCGTTCATGGTGAGGCGACCGCCTGAGTCGGTGACGTAGACGCAGTGCGCTCCGTAGGACTCCATGAGCTTCGCCTGCTTCGCCAGCTCGTCGGCCGGGGCCATGTGGCTCATCATCAGGAAGCCTGAGACGTCCATGCCGAGGTCGCGGGCGTGGGCGATGTGCTGGGCGGACACGTCGGCCTCGGTGCAGTGGGTCGCGACCCGCACCGAGCGGACGCCGAGCCGGTAGGCCTGCTCGAGTTCTGCGACCGTGCCGATGCCGGGCAGCAGCAGGGTAGTGAGAGTGGCGGTTTTGATGTTGTCGGCCGCGGCCTCGATCCACTCCCAGTCGCTGTTCGACCCGGGGCCGTAGTTGAGTGACCCCCCGGCGAGGCCGTCACCGTGGGCGACCTCGATCGCGTCGACGCCTGCGGCATCGAGGGCGGCGACGATTTTCGCGACGTCGTCCGGCGAGACCCGGTGGCGCACGGCGTGCATTCCATCGCGCAGGGTGACGTCCTGAATGTACAGATTCACGGGGGCGGAGCCGGTCATGGCGTTGGTCTCTCGGTCGGCAGGGGTCGTCAACGGGTCACCTCACGGGCGACCTTGGTGGTGAGGCGGGCGGCGATGGCCTCCGCGGTACGGAGCGCGGCGGAGGTCATGATGTCGAGGTTGCCGGCGTAGGCGGGCAGGTAGTGCGCTGCGCCCTCGACTTCGAGGAACACCGTTACTTTGGTCGTCGCCGGTCCGGCGCCCGTGGGTAGCAGCGTGTGCACCGGCTCGTCGTCCGGGATGGAGGTGAACTGAACCTCCTGCTTCAGGCGGTAGCCAGGCACGTACGCCGCGACCTGCTTGACCATGTCCGCCACTGAGGAGCGGATCGCGTTGTGGTCGGCGTCACCGATGAGCGCGAAGACGGTGTCGCGCATGATCAGCGGGGGTTCGGCAGGGTTCAGGATGATCACGGCCTTGCCGCGCAGGGCGCCGCCGACCCTCTCGATCGCTGCCCTGGTGGTCTCGGTGAACTCGTCGATGTTCGCGCGTGTGCCCGGCCCGGCGGAGCGGGACGAGATCGAGGCGACGATTTCGGCGTAGGGGACCGGTGTGACGCTGGAGATGGCGTGCACGATCGGGATGGTGGCCTGGCCACCGCAGGTGACCATGTTGACGTTGGCGACGTCGCTGTCGAGGTGTTCATCGAGGTTGACCGGAGGCACTACGTACGGGCCGATCGCAGCGGGGGTGAGATCGACTATCTTCTTGCCGTAGGGGGCAAGCTTCCTGGCATTGACCACGTGCGCGGAGGCGGAAGTGGCGTCGAAGACGATCTCGATGTCGTCGAAGCCGTCCATCGCGATCAGCCCGTCCACGCCCTCGTGGGTGGTGGGCACGCCTAGCCGTCGGGCTCGAGCCAGACCGTCGGATTCCGGGTCGATGCCGACCATCGCGCCCATCTGGAGGGTTTCGGAGAGTCGCAGCACTTTGACCATCAGGTCCGTGCCGATATTGCCGGAGCCGATCACGGCCACCTTGATCTTGCTCATCGCATTTCCTTCGCCGAGAACGTGGCGGTCACGGTGCCGAGGGAGGAGATCTCGGCTCGGACCCTGGCGCCGGTGGGAGTGGCAACCATCGGGCCGAGCGCGCCGGAGAGTACGACCTGGCCGGCACGCAACGGCTCGCCGAGCTCACGGGTGGTACGAGCCAACCAGAGCAGCGCGTTGAGCGGATCGCCGAGGCACGCGGCGCCGTAGCCCTCGGACACCAGGTCGTCGTCGACGTACATCCGCATCGTGACGTCGACCGGCTCGAAGTCGGTGAGCGTCACCCGCTGCGAGCCGAGCACGTAGAGCCCGCTGGAAGCGTTGTCGGCGACGGTATCGGTGATGCGGATGTCCCAGTCCGCCACCCGGCTGTCGACGATCTCCAGCGCGGCGACGGCGTAGTCAACCGCGGCACGGACGACGTCGACCGACAAGTTCTCGGAGTTGAGGTCCGCTCCTAGTACGAACGCGATCTCCGCTTCCGCCTTGGCCTGGAGCAGTCGCCCACTCGGGATTACGGGCAGGTGGGAGACATCCATGTCGTCGAACAGCACCCCGAAGTCGGGCCGGTCCACCCCCAGCTGCTGCTGTACGGCGGGAGAGGTGAGGCCGATCTTGCGGCCGACGATACGCGCGCCTGCAGCGAGCCGGTTTCTGGTGAGTCGCTGCTGTACCGCGTAGGCCAGCTCCATGTCGCTGTCACCGAGCAGGTCACGCACCGGCTCGCACGGCGTGCCGTTGCGCGCTGCGGATTCGAGCCGGTCGGCCGCCTGAATGATGGCGGCGGCCCGATCGGTGCTTGTGGGTATCTGGGTCATCTGTGTCCTCGTGTCGGGTCGCCGCCGAGGACTCGGGCAGGCCCGCAGCCGGGCTACCGCTGTCATCGGTACGACGTGCGATGGGCGGACGCGTCCGGTGTCTGCTGTGGAGCGTCGGGGTCTCCGGAAATGCGGCAGGCATGGCCGGAGACCCCGAAGATGGCGCGCGCGGGCGATTCGCTGGCGCGCCGAGCGGTCAAGACAGCTGAGAGGTGAACTCGTCAACGGTTGCGACGGCGGCGAACAGCCCCATCGAGCCCAGAGATGCTTCGTGGGCGCCGGCGTCCGCGGCGGATGACGCGTCCGAAAGGACCACGGTGTGGTAGCCGAGGTCGGCGGCCTGTCGCACGGCGCCTTCGACAGATGCGTTGGTTGCGACGCCGCACACGATGACGTTCTCGATTCCGCGCTCGGTGAGGAGGTCGGCCAGTGCGGAGTCGGTGAACGGGCCCGGTCGCTTGTGCGTGATGACCACGTCGGAGTCGGTGACCGTGAGGTCGGGAACGAGGGCTGCGCCCTCCGTGCCGTCCTTGAGACAGCCTGCCTGCGCCACCATCTGCAGCAGCGGAAGCGTGGGGTTCAGGTCGGAGTGATCGGGTGCGAACGCGATACGCAGCGGAACCACGACTCCGCCCCTGTCGCGCAGGTGCTCTGCCGCGGCGTTGACCTTCGTGATGACGTCGCGGGCGGTGTACTCGGCAGAGAAGATCGTCCCGAAGGCGGTCCCCTCCGTGACGATGTCGTGCTGGAGGTGGACGATGAGGAGCGCGGTTTTGGACGCGTTGAGCTGGTTCATCAGTGGGTCCTCACTTGTGGGGCTGGACGATGACGCTGGCGAATCCGCCGTCGCGGTGGTTGGCCGCCGCCTGCACGGCCTCGTTGGCCTGCTCGAGCGGGAAGTGGTAGGCGTCGAGGTGGCTCAGGTCGAGAGTGCCCGCAGCCGCCATCCGGGCCATGTCCTCGCCCTCGGCGGTGGTGAACCACAGGGACCCGATGATGCTGATGTGCATGGTCATGAGCCGGTACATGGGGATGGGGAGGTCCTCGGGCATGGCGCCGATGCTGACCATCCGGCCTCCACGGCGCAGCGCCCAGATTCCAGCCATCGTCACGTCAGCCGTCGCGGTGTCACCGGTGGCGTCGAGGAACACGTCGACGCCGCGTCCATCCGTGTGGGACCGGACCCACTCACCAACCTCCTGCTCGCCGAAGGAGAGGACCTTGATGCGTGCCGGGTCGATCTGACGGACCCGCTCCAAGCGCTCCTTGTTGCGCGCCACGGCGAAGATCTGGGTTGCCCCCATAGCGCGCGCCAGGAGGACGGCGTTGACGCCGAGAGTCCCGGTCGCACCGTGGATCAGGACGCTACTGCCGGCGCGGACGTCGCCCTTGCGTAGGCCGCTGTAGGCCGTGCCCAGGTAGCCGAAGCGCGTGGCGTGGTCGAGCGGAACGTTCTCCGGGATGACGATGACGTTCTTGACTGGCGCCTTCACGTACTCCGCAAGCCCGCCGTACGGATAGTCCTTGTGGATCTCGGCGGAATCCGGTCCGAAGCCGAAGTAGCCCATGAAGGTGTAGGCCGGGTCGTTCATCGGCTCGCCGTTGCGGGCGGCCCACGAGTCCCCGGAATCCAGGCCCGGGTTGATGTAGACCCGGTCGCCGGGCTTGAGGTTGCGTACCCGGGAACCGACCTCCGTGATGACGCCGGCGCTGTCCATGCCGAAGACAGCAGGCAGCTGCGGCAGGGGGAGGAAGGGCTTGACTGTCGGGTAGGTGTTGATGACGTTGCGCAGGTTCTGGACGATGGCCGCCGCCTCGACGCGGACAATCACGTCCTGGTCACCCGGGACCGGCTTCTCAATCTCGTCGATCTGGAACTTGCCGCCGACTTCGTGCAGCCGCGCGGCTCGCATCGTTGCCATGTTCGGACTCCTCACAGGTAGCGTTCGGCAGCCTCCCGGGGAACGGGGCCGCCGGAGATTGGCATGCCACATCGTGGCACGAGGTGATCGCTACCACAACTGCCACCTTGCAAAAGCTCTATCGCGCGCCACCCGGTATGGACATTACATCGGCCAGCTAGCATGCTAGTTGAGACGTCGAGGGGAAGGACGGACATGACCGAGCGTGAGTTCACCAGTGTGTGGTCAGACCTCGCCCAGGTGGAGTTCAGCCAGGGCTTCATCCGGGCGGGGCCCTACCGGACCCGCTACCTGAAGGCAGGGTCGCAGGACAAGCCACTGCTGCTCATGCTGCACGGTGTCACCGGTCACGCCGAGGCCTACGTGCGGAACCTGAAGGCGCACGCCGAGCACTTCAACGTCTACGCCATCGACTTCATCGGGCACGGCTACTCGGCCAAGCCCGACCACCCTCTGGAGATCCCCCACTACATCGACCAGGTCCACCACGTCATGGACACGCTCGGCTACGACAAGGCGTACTTCAGCGGCGAATCGCTGGGCGGCTGGGTAACGGCCCGTTTCGCCCAACTTTATCCCGACAAGGTGGAGCGGATCGCGCTCAACACCATGGGTGGCACGATGGCCAACCCGCAGGTGATGGAGCGCCTCTACACGCTGTCCATGCAGGCCGCGGAGGACCCGTCCTGGGAGCGGGTCAAGGCGCGCCTGGAGTGGCTGATGGCCGACCCGTCCATGGTCACCGCCGACCTCATCAAGACCCGCCAGATGATCTTTCAGCAGCCGGACTGGCCGCGGGCCTGCCGGATGAACATGGCTCTGCAGGACCTCGAGACACGCAAGAGGAACATGCTCAGCGACGACGACCTGCGTGCGATCAAGGCGGAGGCGCTGGTGATCTGGACGACCAAGGACCCCTCGGGCCCGGTCGACGAGGGCCGGCGCATCGCCGAGCTGATCCCCAACGGCCGCCTGCAGGTCATCGACAACGCCGGCCACTGGCCACAATACGAGCAGACCTCGGTGTTCAACCGCGTGCACCTGGACTTCCTGCTCGGAAACGAAGCAGTGTGAGATGACCGTTGCACTGATTGCCACCTCTCACAGCCCTCTGCTCGAACACGCCGACCTTGAGGCTGGGGTGGCAGCCGAGCTCGATCAGGCGTTCACGACCGCCCGGCGCTTCGCGGAGGACTTCGACCCGGAGCTTGTGATCAGTTTCGGGCCGGACCACTACAACGGCTTCTTCTACAACCTGATGCCGCCCTTCTGCATCGGCTATGCGGCGAACAGCGTCGGCGACTACGGCACCCAACCGGGCCCCCTCAACGTGCCAGAGGAGATCGCACGAGGGATCGCCGAGGCCGTCATGTCGGCAGGCATCGACCTCGCGGTCTCCCTTCAAATGGAGCTCGACCACGGCGCGGTCCAGCCCATGGAGATCCTCTTCGGCGACATCGCCGCCCGCCCCGTGGTGCCGATCTTCCTCAACTCCGTCGCACCACCCTTCACCCCGCTCCAGCGAGTCCGGCTTCTCGGCGAAGCAGTCGGCCGCCATGTTGCCCAACTGGAGATGAGGACCCTGCTCATCGCCTCTGGCGGTCTCTCCCACGACCCGCCCGTCGCTCGACTGGCAACTGCCACGCCTGAGCAGCGCCGGGTCCTGCTGGGTCACCATCTGCCCGCGACTCCGAGCTGGCGGAAGGAACGAGAGCAGCGCGTCGTCGAGACCGCCAGGGCCTTCGCAGCAGGCACCGCCGATATCCAGGACCTCGCCCCCGACTGGGACCGCGCCCTCATGGCCACCCTCGCCTCGGGTGACCTGACCAGCCTGGATGCGTGGACGCCAGAGGAGATGGCCAGGATCGCCGGGAACTCCTCACACGAGGTGCGGTCCTGGATCGCGGCCTATGCCGCACTAGGATCCTGTGGCGCTTACAGCGTTCAGTACAGCTACTACCGACCGATCCGTGAGCTGATTGCGGGCTTCGGCCTGACCACTGTGACCCTCGACTGAGCACGACCGACGAGACTCGTCGACATGGTTGGCTTGTGCCCAGCGCCAGCACCTGAGATTGGGAACCGCGATGAGCATAGCCACCGAATCGGGAAGAACAGACGTCCCGTTGGGACGTCTGCTGTTCGACCGCCTGCGAGAACAGCTCGTCGAGGGCACGTACCCACCCGGCTCCCGCGTGCCGATCGATGCGATCAAGGAAGAGTTCGGGGTCAGCAAACAACCCGTCATGGAGGCGCTGCGACGACTCGCCACGATGGGACTCGTGGAGATCGTGCCCCAGAGCGGCTGTGTTGTCCGGCAGTACACCCAGCAGGAGGCGCGCGACTTCTTCGGCGTGTTCGGCTCGTTCGAGGGTGACATCGCAGCAGCAGCGGCCCGTCGACACACTCCCGAGGAACTCGTAGAGCTCGACCACGCGTTCGAGCTGCTACATCAAGCGGAACACACCCCCGAGGTCGCCCAACGCAGTCGCGACTACTTCCAGCACAACGCCGGCTTCCACCGGGTCATCCACCGGATGGCCCGTTCGCCGCTCATAGCCGACCTCAGCCAGCGCATGTGGGTACTGTCAGACTTCCTGATGTACGGCTTCGCCGGCGCCGCACCCATCGCTGGCGCCGTCGATGCCCGAAATCACGACCACGACTTGATACGAACCGCAATCCGGGATCGCAACGACACCGTCGCCAGAGCCGCCATGGACCACCACATCCGATCCATCACCCGGCTCTTCGCCGACTGATCGTAGTTACTATCGGAGTTGGTGCTTGTCGCCGACATCGCGTTGCGGGTTAGCAAGCAGACGCGAGGGCGTCCCATGATCGGCGTTGGTCGGCGGTCGGAAAGCCAGACCCTCCTCGAGGGCCGCTACCTGGGCGGGCGCCCGCCCGCCCTACGGCTACACCCTCCGCGATCTTGGGCCCCTGGGCGGCCTCGTCAACGAAACCGAGTTCGACGGGGACGACTGATCGCCCACTCCGCACCCGCGCAGCGATCTCCGAAAGCAGAGGGCGCTCCCTTCACTGACGCCTTCGAGCGTAAGCAGGACGCTGCACCGACTCTGACCTGCACAGACGAGAAGCCGCAGCTAGGGGTGGGGCAGCTACGCGCCGTTGAGTGCCGTTCGGTGCAGTTGCAGGCCGTTCAGTGCACCCCTGTTGCTCCCCAACCTGCTCCCCCGCTCCGGCCCACATGAAGACCTTCAAGATTCTCCGCGACTACCGCCACACCCGCGTCCCACCACGCGCAGCATGATCGGCAACGGGCCGCGGTCCCGCACGATGCCGAGCACGCTGCGGGGACTAGCGACGTCGATTGCCCGCCGCCCGAACTCGGCACTTCGGACCGCGCGGGCGGCTGCACGATAGCGATGAGCGGCGCCTCGGGCCCCGGCCTCGTACCGCAACCCGGCCGGCGGCCGGGATGGCAAGAGGTCCAACGAGCAGGAGTAGGGGCGGCCACGAGGTGGTTCGCACTGGCGGGCCGGCCCGCTCACCGCCAGCCGGCGACCTCACCCGTCAGTGGTCCGGTCAGTCGCGTTGCCTGTCCCGTGCTGCTGGTTCTGCCGCAGAGCTTCCTCGAGTTGGTCTTCGAGGATGATGATCCGGCAGGCAGCCTCCAGGGCGGTACCCTGGTCGACCATCTCCCGGGCCCGAGCGGCCAGGCGAAGCTGGTAGCG
>NZ_JBEXHY010000157.1:0-10876 GCF_040608295.1 Micromonospora sp. NPDC005197
GGTGTGGAGCAGCGGTCGGATTTTCGGTGGTTGATGATGTCGGATGTGTGTAAGCACTGCACGCATGCGGCTTGTTTGGATGTGTGTCCGACGGGGTCGTTGTTTCGGACGGAGTTCGGGACGGTGGTGGTGCAGGAGGACATCTGTAATGGGTGTGGGTACTGCATTTCGGCGTGTCCGTATGGGGTGATTGATCAGCGTAGGGGTGATGGTCGGGCGTGGAAGTGCACGCTGTGTTATGACCGGTTGGGTGCGGGGATGACGCCGGCGTGTGCGCAGGCGTGTCCGACGGAGTCGATTCAGTACGGGCCCTTGGACGAGTTGCGGGAGCGGGCGGCGCAGCGGGTGGACACGTTGCATGAGCAGGGGGTGTCGGAGGCGCGTCTGTACGGGGAGGATCCGAACGACGGTGTGGGTGGTGACGGGGCGTTCTTTTTGTTGTTGGATGAGCCGGAGGTGTATGGGTTGCCGCCGGATCCGGTGGTGACGACGCGGGATCTGCCGGCGATGTGGAAACGCGCCGGCCTCGCCGCGCTGACGATGGTCGCCGCCACGGCGCTGGCGTTCCTGGGCAGGCGGCCATGACCGACGCGACGCCACCGCACGAGCCGGCCGGCGCCCGGTTCCGCGCGTTCCAGGCCCACCTCGACCAGCCCGACGGGCAGCGCCGGGGTCGGAGCCACGGCGGCGAGCAGCTCACCGTACCGCCGGCCGACTTCAGCTCCTACTACGGCCGCCCGATCCTCAAGGCGCCGGTGTGGAAGCACGACATCGCCGGCTACCTGTTCAGCGGTGGCCTCGCCGCCGGAGGCGCGCTGATCGGCGCGGGAGCCCAACTGACCGGACGCCCCGCCCTGCGTCGCGTGGGCCGCTGGACGGCCCTCGGCGGCACCCTCGCCAGCGCGTACCTGCTGGTGCACGACCTCGGTCGGCCGGACCGTTTCCACCACATGCTCCGGGTCGCCAAGCTGACCTCGCCGATGTCGGTGGGCACCTGGATCCTCACCGCGTTCGGGCCGGCCGCCGGTGTGGCGGCGATCGCCGAGTTCGCGCCCCGGCTCCCGCAGCACGGCGTGCTCGGCCTGGCCCGCCGGCTCGCACCCTCCGTCGGCGACGTCGCCGGCCTGGCCGCCGCGGCCACCGCCCCGGGGCTGGCCACGTACACCGGAGTCCTGCTCGCCGACACCGCCGTGCCGGCCTGGCATGACGCGCACCCCTTCCTGCCGGTCGTCTTCGCCGGCAGCGCGCTCGTCGCCGCGTCCGGGGTCGGCCTGATCGCGGCGCCGGCCGCGGAGACCGCCCCGCTGCGCCGCCTCGCCCTCGCCGCCGCGACCGTCGAGGCGATCGGCGGTCACCGGCTGGAGCGGATGGGACTGACCGGCGAGCCGTACGTGCGCGGCCGCAGCGGCCGGCTGGTCAAGGGGGGCCGGGTGCTGCTCACTGTGGGCACTGCCGCGGCCTTGTTCAGCCGGCGCAGCCGGGTCCTGTCGGTGCTCTCCGGCGCGGCCCTGGTGGCCTCGTCGGTCGCCACCCGGTTCGGGATCTTCGAGGCGGGCAGGGTGTCGGCGCGCGATCCGAAGTACACAGTGGTACCCCAGCGGGAGCGCCTCGCCGAGCACGGGCCGACGGTGCACGACGGCCGACGCTGAGCGCGTCGCGCACGGGCAGTGCCCTCGCGGGGTACTGCCCGTGCGCGTCGCAGCCCGGCCGTCGCCTCAGCCGGTGAACAGCTTCGCGGCCGTGATGACGGTCTCGACGATGCCGTAGCCGAGCAGCGCCGCGACGAGCAGCCAGGACAACCAGAGCCGCCCGGTCTGGCCGCCGACGTGCTCGGGCACCGGTGGCCTGCTCTGCGGGCCGAGGGCGACCGGCTCGGTGACGCTGGCGCGCGCCACGGGCGAGGTCGGACCCCGGTCGGGCTCGTGGAAACGGTCGGGCACGGCGCGGACCAGCAGGTTCGCGACGAAGCCGATGGCGAGCACGCCGACCATGGTGAACAGCGCGGGTCGGTACGCCGACGCGGTGAGCGTCCCGGGCTTGCCCTGGCTGTCGAGGATCCCGTTGACGATCAGCGGGCCGGCGACACCCGCCGCCGACCAGGCGGTCAGCAGCCGGCCGTGGATGGCGCCGACCTGGAAGGTGCCGAAGAGGTCCCGCAGGTACGCGGGCATGGTGGCGAAGCCGCCGCCGTAGAAGGAGATGATCAGGGCGGCGATCAGCACGAAGGCGGCGGTCGCGGCGTGCCCGGCCACGGCGAGCAGCGCGTAGAGCACCATGCCGACGCCGAGGTAGACCATGTAGATGGGCTTGCGGCCGATGAGGTCGGACGTCGTCGACCAGATGAACCGGCCGGCCATGTTGAACAGCGACAGCACACCCACGAAGCCGGCCGCCGCCGACACCGAGACAGCGGTGGAGCCGTTGTCCCGGAAGAAGTCCTGGATCATCGGGCTGGCCTGCTCCAGGATGCCGATACCCGCCGTGACGTTGCAGAACAGCACGATCCACAGCAGCCAGAACGAACGGGTCCGCACGGCGTTGGACGCGGACACGCTCGCCCTCGTCACCAGCGACCGGGTGGCGACGCGAGCGGGGTCGAACCCGGCGGGCCGCCAGTCCGGCGGAGGAACCCGGACGTTGAACGGGCCGAACATCATGATCACGAAGTAGCCGATGCCGAACGTGACGAAGAGCCCCACCAGCGCGGACCCCGACGCCACGGCGGCCGGGTTGGCAGGGTTGTAGTCGGGGTCGTAGAGCGACAGCAACTGACGCGCCAGCGGGCCGGCGACCAGGGCGCCACCGCCGAATCCCATGATCGCCAGACCGGTGGCGAGACCCGGCCGGTCCGGGAACCACTTGATCAGCGTGGAGACGGGCGAGATGTAGCCGATGCCCAGCCCGATGCCGCCGATGACGCCGTAACCGAGGTAGAGCAGCCAGAGTTGCCGGGTCGCGATGCCGAGCGCGCCGACCAGGAACCCGGTGGCCCAGAAACAGGCGGAGACGAACATGGCCCGGCGGGGGCCGTTGCGCTCCACCCACCGGCCGCCCACCGCCGCCGACGAGCCCAGCATGACGATGGCGATGCTGAAGATCGCCCCGATCGCCGTCTGGCTGACGTCGAAGTGTGCGATGAGGGAGTTCTTGTAGACGCTCGTCGCGTAGACCTGGCCGATGCAGACGTGCACGGCCAGCGCCGCGGTCGGGATGAGCCAGCGGCTGTATCCCGGGGGAGCGACGGTGTGCCGAGGGTCGAATACCGACAGCATGGGCTCCGCACCTCCTGCGGCTGAGTGGGCAGGCGGCGAGGCGGAGCTGTCCGGAGCCCTCGTACCGTCGCATTGCCCACTGGGCGGATTCCGCGCGCTCCCGGATGACGCCGGGCCGGGGAATCGCACCTGACTCCCGGCGGATGACCGAGCGGCTTGCGCCGCCACCTGGCGGCCCGACGCGCGTCCGGCGTTCGCCGTTGATCGGCTGTAGCTCACGTTACGTGGTCGCCGGACCGCGGCTCGCGATTACGGGAAAACGGGCTGGTCCGGCTCGTCGCCTGTCGGCGCGGGCCAGGGTGGAGGTCCCAGGCCGGTGATCCGCACACCACCCCAGGCGTCGACCTCGGCCAGCCGGCCGGGCCGGGCCCGGTCGGCGATGCGAAGCTCGACGTCGCGCCGACCGGAGCGCAGCAGTCCGGCCACCCTGGGCTCGGGCTCGATCCGGCCACTCCAGTGGTAGCGACCGTCGACCGGCTCCCACCGACCGCTGAGGTGCACCCGCACCGGGGTGCCCGCGACGCTCGCCGGGCCGTGGTAGCTCACGGCACGATGCGTTCGTGCGCGCGGGTCAGCTCGCGCGGCAGGTCGGCGCTGGCGCGGACCCCCTGGATCCCGCTCCACAGCAGCGTGGTCAGGTAGTCGGTGAGGGCCGCGCGGCTGATCGGCTGGCCGCGGGTCGTCCACCAGTCGCCGACCGCCTGAACGAAGCCCACCAGGCCGTACGCCCAGGGCTCCGCCGGGCCGGCGTCCAGGCCCAGGGCGCGGAGCCGGTCGCCGATCACGCGGGCCAGCCCGGCGGCCACCTGCCGACTGGTCCCGGAGACGACCTGGTGGATGCCGGGGTCACCGGACCGGTGGATCAGGAACCGGTAGAGCGTCGGCTGGGACTCGATGACGCCGAGGTACGCGTCGATCGTCGCCTCGACCAGGTCGCGCTCCTCGCGGACCCGCGCGATGGCCGGAGCGATCGTGTCGACGACCTGGGCGGACAACCGCTCGCTCACGGCGACCCAGAGCTGCGACTTGTCGGCGAAGTACCGGTAGAGGACCGGCTTGCTGACGCCGGCGGTGGCGGCCACCTGTTCCATGTCGACCTCGGGGCCGTGCCGCAGCAACGCCTGCACGGCCGCCTCGACAAGCGCCTGCCTGCGCTGCTCACGGTGGTTGGCCCAGCGGTCCCGGCGGCCGTTGCCCGTCGCCGTTCGACCGTCGCCGGTGGACGCGGCCGCCGGCTGGGGTCCATTGACATCGTTGCGTGGCGCTTGCATGCTACTACAGGTAACAGTTACTGCCAGTCACGTCAATGTGGAGGAGTCATGGAGGCGGCGGAACCCGAGGACTCGGCGGTCGCCGAACGGCTGCTCACGTCGTCGCTGCGCACCAGCTACGACCCGGTGGTCGAGATCGACTGGGACGCGCCGCACACCCCGGGCGCCTACTGGCTCCCGCCGCACCGCAGCAGCCTCTACGGCACGGCGCTCTGGTCGGGCCTCAGCGAAGAGCAGCGCGTCGAGCTCACCAAGCACGAGGTGGCCAGCACGGCCAGCGCCGGTCTGTGGTTCGAGACGATCCTCATGCAGATGCTGATCCGGCACTACTACGACGCCGACCCGACCAGCCCGCGCGCCCAGTACGCGCTGACCGAGGTCGCCGACGAGTGCCGGCACTCGATCATGTTCGGTCGGCTGATCGAGGCGATGGGCTGTCCCGTCTACCGGGCGGACCCGTTCGACCACCTGCTCGGCCGGTTCCTCAAGGCGACCGCCAGCGGCCCCCGGATGTACGCCGCGATCCTCGTCGCCGAGGAGATCCTCGACGCGTTCCAGCGCGAGATCATGGCGGACGAGTCTCTTCAGCCGCTCATCCGGATGGTCTCGCGCATCCACGTCGTCGAGGAGGCGCGACACGTCCGGTTCGCCCGCGACGAGCTGGCCCGCCAGGTCGCGGCTGCCGGACCGGTCGGCATGGCGTACGCCCGGCTGCTGGTCGGTCGCGCCGCACACTCGATCGCCAACCGTCTCGTCCACCCCGACGCGTACGCGGCGGTGGGTATCCCGCCGGCGGTGGGCCGGGCCGCCGCCCGCGCCAACCCGTACTGGCAGGCCACGCTGCGGTGGTCGGCGGCCCGTGTGCACGACCACCTCGCGGGCGTCGGGCTGGTGGGCGGGCCGGGGCGGCTGTTGTGGGCCCGGGCGGGGCTGATCTGACGGCCGTCGTCCGGCCGGGGTGCGGCGTCGACGGGTCTGCCGGCGGTGCGGGGCGGCCGGACGTGGCGATGAACTGCCCACATCAGGCAGCCGTCAGGCACGCCCGATCCGCGGCTCGTGCCGGCCGGTAAGGCGCAACCCGACACCGCGTACGGCCTCGATCGTGGCACCGGCGCCGAGGTCCCGCAACTTGCGTCGCAGCCGCTTCACCAGCGACTGCACGTCCGCTCTGCGCTCGCGCCCCTCGTCGTGCCAGACCGACCGGTGCAGCTCGGCGTAGCTCCAGATCCGGACCGGCTCGGTGATCAGGCAGGTCAGCAGGTCGTGTTCCAGTCGGGTCAGGTCGACCTCGCGACCCCCGTACCGTGCGGTGGACCGGGCCGAGTCGATGACCAGGGCGGGGCCGGGCTCGACGGTGGGCGTCGGGGTCGACGGTGGCTCGCCGAGCGGGCCGGCCCGTTGCTGCGGGATCGCGATCAGCCGGCGCAGCTCGTCGAGGTCGGCCACCAGCAGCAGCGGCGCGATCCCGTCGAGGCGCTCCGCGAGCCGGATGCGCTCGGTCGGCGACGGCGTCACCGCGATCAGCAGCGGAAACGGTTCGTCGGCCGGATCAGCCCCGTCCACCGCCGTCTCGTCGTCCTCGGCCACCACACCGCCCGGGATCGATAGGCTTCCCTGCCCAGTTATCGTCATGGTCCTGACAATGATTGGCAAGCGCGCCGCCAGCAGGGCAACCGTTAGCGACAAGTTGCTCACAGCAAGTTCTTGATCGTCCTTTCCTCTCGATCATAGTGTCCACTCGGGCAACCGGCGTGACCCGCGCGGTGCATGGGGAGGCATGAGGGGTCCGTTCGCTCGGTTCCGTCGAGCTGGATCTCGCGCACTCCTCACCATGGCCCATAACACCCCTGGGTCGTTCTGAGGGAGGCAGCACCGATGTTCAGACGTCCACAATGGAGACGCACGGCCAGATCGCTGGTCAGCGCCAGCGCGGCGATGATCCTCGCCGCCACATGCCTGGCCAGCGTCGGCTCCGGCGCGCAGGCCGCGCCCGGTTCGTTGGGAGCGGGCACCGCCGCCGGGGACAAGATCCGACCGGAGCTCGCCCGCCAGCTTGAGGCCAAGAGCGCAGGGGACTTCTGGATTCGGTTCAAGGACCGGGCCGACCTGAGCAAGGCCAGTGCCATCAAGGACTGGACGAAGCGCGGCGCGGCCGTCGCGCAGACGCTGCGGGAGACCGCCGCCGCCAGCCAGGGCAAGATCCGCGCCGAACTCGACAGCTCGGGTACGAAGTACCAGACCTTCTGGGCCACCAACGCCATCAAGGTGAACAGCGGCTCCCTGGCGATGGCGCAGAAGTTCGCCGCCCACGCGGAGGTCGAGGGCCTCTACGCCCCGGTCGCCTACAAGCTGCCGGAACTCATCAAGGGCACCGACGAGAAGACCGTCAACTCCGTGGAGTGGGGCGTTGCCAACATCAACGCCGACGACGTCTGGTCCCGGTACGGCGTCACCGGCGAGGGCGTCACCATCGCGAGTATCGACAGCGGTGTGCAGTACGACCACCCGGCGTTGGTGAACTCCTACCGCGGCAACAACGGCGACGGCACGTTCGACCACAACTACAACTGGTTCAACGCCGCCGGGACGTGCGCCGACGCACCCTGTGACGACGACGGCCACGGTACGCACACCATGGGCACCATGGCCGGCTCCGCCGGCGCGAACCAGATCGGTGTCGCGCCCGGGGTCAAGTGGATCGCGGCGAACGGCTGCTGCCCCACCGACGCGGCGCTGATCGAATCCGGTCAGTGGATGCTCGAACCGACCGACCTGAGCGGTCAGAACCCGGACGCCAGCAAGCGGCCGAACATCATCAACAACTCCTGGGGCACCCGGGAGCCGTCCAACGAGCCCTTCATGGAGGACGTGACGCTGGCCTGGGCCGCGTCGGGCATCTTCGGGGTGTGGTCCAACGGCAACAGCGGGCCGGCGTGCCAGACCAGCGGCTCACCGGGAAGCCTCGCCAGCAACTACTCGGCCGGCGCGTACGACATCAACAACACCATCGCCAGCTTCTCGGCCCGGGGCACTGGGCAGAACGGCGAGATCAAGCCCAACATCTCCGCGCCCGGCGTGAACGTCCGGTCGAGTGTTCCCGGCAACGGGTACGGCACCGCCAGCGGCACGTCGATGGCCGCCCCGCACCTGGTGGGCGCGATCGCCCTGCTGTACTCGGCGGCGCCGTCGCTGATCGGTGACGTCGACGGGACCCGCGCGCTGCTCAACGGCACCGCGATCGACAAGGCCGACGCCCAGTGCGGCGGCACGGCTGCGGACAACAACGTCTACGGTGAGGGCCGGCTGGACGCCCTCGCGCTGCTCAACGCCGCCCCGACCGGCGATGTCGGCACCCTGGCCGGCACGGTCACCGACGCGGCCACCGGCGCACCGATCGCCGGCGCGACAGTGACCCTCACCGGTCCGACCTCGCGTGAGATCACCACCGGCGCCGACGGCACCTACTCGACCCAGGTCCCGACCGGCGACTACCAGGTCGTCGTGTCGGCATTCGGCTACGGCAGCACCACGAAGTCCGCGACGGTCGCCAACCGCGCGACCACGACGCTCAACGTCGCCCTGACGGCGGTGCCGCGCGTCAACGTCACCGGCGCGGTCACCGACGGCTCCGGCCACGGCTGGCCGCTGTACGCGAAGGTGACCGTGAGCGGCCCGTCCGGCGTGTACGACTACACGACGCCCTCGAACGGCCGATACAGCATCACGCTGCCGGCCGGGCAGACGTACACCCTGAGGTACGAGTCGCAGTACCCGGGCTACCAGACCGTCACCAAGGAGGTCGTGGTCGGCACCCGCAACGTGACCGCCAACGTCGCGGTGCCGGTGAACACCACCACCTGCACGACGGCGCCCGGCTACACGTTCGGCTCCGACGGCGAGTACGAGACCTTCGACGCGACGACCACCCCGGCCGGCTGGACGGTGGTGGACAACGCGGGCAGCGGTCAGGTCTGGAAGTTCACCGACGACGGCGGCCGGGGCAACCTGACCGGTGGCACCGGCAACTTCGCGATGATCGACAGCGATGACTACGGCGCGGGCACCAGCCAGGACACCTCCCTGGTCAGCCCGGTGGTCGACCTGACCGGCGTCACGGCCCCGGTCATCCGGTTCAACCAGGACTTCAACCAGCTCAACGACGACACCGCCGACGTCGACCTGAGCATCGACAATGGCGCGACCTGGACGAACGTGCTCCGGCAGGAGACCGACGTCCGGGGCCCGAAGCTCACCGAGATCCCGATCCCGCAGGCGGCCGGCAAGGCGCAGGTCCAGGTGCGGTTCCACTACTACGACGCCTCGTACGAGTGGTGGTGGGAGGTCGACAACGTCCTCATCGGCAGCCAGGTCACCTGCGTGCCGGTCGACGGCGGCCTGGTCGTGGGCAACGTCCGCGACAAGAACGACAACAGCTACGTCAACGGCGCCACCGTCACCAGCAACGACCGGCCCGCCGAGAAGGCGGTCACCGTGGCGACCCCGGACGACCCGGGACTGCCCGACGGGTTCTACTGGATCTACTCGACGCTGACCGGCACCCACAAGTTCACCGCGACGGCCGGCAACTACGTCAGCCAGAGCAAGCAGGTCGACGTCGAGCCCGACTGGGCCACCGCCGCGAACTTCGTCCTCGCGGCCGGCCGGTTGTCGGTGACGCCCACCCAGGTGAGCGCGACGGTCCAGATGCCCAACGGGAAGGCCACCAGGACGTTCACCGTGACCAACACCGGCGGAGCGCCGGTCGAGGTCGGCTTCGGTGAGCGGGACAACGGCTTCGAGCTGCTGCGGGCGGACGGTTCCCGGGTGACCCGGCAGCAGGTGCTCGGCGCGGCCGGCGCACCGGAGCAGCGGCTGAGCGTCCCGACGTCGTTCGCGGCCCGGGCGTCCGGCAAGGCGACGTCGGCGACCTCCGCCGCGGCCGGCCCGCAGGCCGCTCCGTGGACGGACATCACCGACTTCCCGACCAACATCATGGACAACCGGGTGGTCACCCTGGACGGCAAGGTCTACTCGATCGGTGGTGGCGACGGAAGCGCCTCCACCGCGAAGACCTACGCCTACGACCCGGTCGCGCAGACCTGGACGGCGGCAGCCGACCTGCCCGGCGCCCGCAACGCGCTGACCGTGGGCGTGGTCGGCGGGAAGATCATCGCAACGGGTGGCTGGGGCGCCGAGGGCCCCGACGCCGCCACCTGGTCGTACGACCCGGGGGCCAACAGCTGGACCGAACTGGCCGACAACCCGGCGCCGCGGTCCGCGGCCGGGCAGGCGGTCGTCGGTGGCAAGCTCTACGCCGTCGGCGGCTGCACCACCTCGGCATGTCTGCCGATGTCGAACACGGTGGTCCGCTACGACCCGGGCACCGACGCCTGGGAGACGCTGGCGAACTACCCGAAGTCGGTGGCCTTCGCCTCCTGCGGCGGGATCGACGGCGTTCTCTACTGCACTGGCGGCAACGACGGCACCGCGGCGCAGAAGGCCAGCTACGCCTACGACCCGGGTGCCAACACGTGGACCGCCATCGCCGACGCGCCGACGGACAACTGGGCCAGCTCGTACGCGGTGGCCAGCGGCAAGCTCCTCGTCGTGGGCGGTTCGCAGGGCGGCGCCATCAGCAACGCCGGCTTCGCCTACGACCCGGCCACCAGCTCGTGGTCGAACCTGCCGAACGCCAACACCGCCCGGTACCGGGGTGGCGCGGCGTGTGGCTTCTACAAGATCGGTGGCTCGTCGGGCAGCTTCAACGCGGCACCGGACAGTGAGGTGCTGCCGGGCTTCGAGGGGTGCGTCGAGGCGGCGGCCGACGTCAGCTGGATGACGATCGACAAGTCGACGGTCACCCTCGCGCCGGGTGAGAAGATCACGGTCACCGTCGGGATGACGGCGAACGTGGACCAGCCGGGCACCTACTCGGGTGCGGTCACGATCAAGGAGAACACGCCGTACTCGGTGGCGCCGGTGGCGGTGACCATGACGGCGACGCCCCCGAAGACCTGGGGCAAGCTGATGGGTACGGTGACCGGGACCAGTTGCCAGGGCGCGACCTCGCCGATTGCCGGCGCGGTCGTCCAGGTCGACTCGTGGGCGATGTCGTGGACGTTCGCGACCGACAGCGCCGGCAAGTACGCCTACTGGGTGGACCGTCGGAACAACCCGCTCACGATGATCGTCGCCAAGGACGGCTGGAAGCCCCAGACCCGTCAGACGAAGATCAGCACCACCACTCCCGCGGTGGAGAACTTCGCGTTGGCGCCCATCCGGTGCTGACACCTGAGCGGTAGCACCACCGATCCGGCCCGCCTGGTCCTCGAC
>NZ_JBEXHY010000158.1:0-10811 GCF_040608295.1 Micromonospora sp. NPDC005197
ATAAAAACAAAAACCCGCCCACCGTCGTGGGGTTTTTTTTTGCCGGGTTTACGGCGTGGTGCCCTCCCACCCCCCCGCCCCCGCGCGGCCCCCCCCGGGGCCCCCGCCCCGGCCGGGCCCCGCGTCGAACGGTGGTTGGCTCAGGCGGTCACCGCGTCGAGCGCCTTCTTGATCGCCTTCGGCTGGGTGGGGGTACGCGGCGCGTCCGCGCGCAACGCGATCATCTTCTCGCCGATCTCCTGGAGCTGCTTACGGCCGAGCGCCTCGCGGACCTTGGGGAACCACTCCTCCTCTTCCTCCTCGACGTGGTGCGTGACGTTCTCGATCAGCACCGTGGTCTTGGCGGTGAAGCGCTCGTCGCCGGCGTCCATGCTGGCCAGTTCGGCGCAGAGCACGTCGGCCACGTGGTGCTCCTCGTACGACTCGAGGATGTCGTCCTCCAGGTCGGGCAAAAGCCGGCGGACCTCCGGGTACATCACCTCGTTCTCCAGGTAGGTGTGCACCGTCAGGGCCTCGAGGATCTGGTTCACCAGCTTCTGCCGCTGGCTCGCCGGCCCCTCCTCGGCGTCCTGGAAGGCCTTGAACAGGCGACGCATCTCCTTGTGGTCCTCTTTGAGCAGGACGATGGCATCGGTTGACACCGGCGTGCCCCCTTTCGTAGCTCGGCTGGGTGTCGATCCGGTACCCCGAGGCCGAGCGGCGAAACGGGCGAATGTGGCCGATCTCGCCTGTTCAAACGGTGGCCAGGGTGCGCGGGATCTCGTCGAGCAGTTCCCGCGCCAGGAAGCCGATCCGGCCGTACCGGGGGATCAGCCGTTGGCCGCTCACGGCGTGCGCGAACGCTCCCCAGCAGGCGGCCTGCGCCGGGTCGGCGCCCCGGGAGAGCAGCCCGGCGAGCAGGCCGGCGAGCACGTCTCCGCTGCCGGACGTGCCGAGGCCCGCGTCGCCGCTCTCCTCCCGCCACCCGCGCCCGTCCGGGGCGGCCACGTGGCCGTAGAGCGAGACGACGGCCTCGTAGCGTTGCGCCAGCTCGGCGGCCTCAGCGTCCAGGTCGTCGCCCGGCTCCCGGCCGAGCAGGTGCCCGGCCTCGGTCACGTTGGGGGTGAGCACCACCGGGCGGCCCGAGCCGACCAGCAGCTTCGGCTCGTGGCTGAGCGCGCCCAGGGCGTACGCGTCGAGGACCAGCGGGGTACGCGGCCCCGCCGCCTCCAGGACGAGACTCAGCAGCTCGGCGGTCTCGTCGATGCCCTTCAACCCCGGGCCGAGGGCCACCACATCGGCCACGCCGACCAGTTCACCGAGCTGGCCGGCCCGGTCGGCGGCGACCGCGCCGTCGGACGTCTCCGGCAGCCCGACCACCAGCGCCTCGGGCACCTGGATGCTCAGCGTGGCCGCGGTGGACTCGGCGGCGGCGAGCTGGAGCACCCCGGCACCGGCGCGCAGCGCGGCCACCCCGGCGAGCAGGACCGCCCCGGGCGTGAAGCGGGAGCCGCCGATCACCAGGACGGTGCCCCGGCTCTCCTTGCCGCCGGCCGGCACCGGCAGCGCCCAGTCGCGCAGCAGCCCCGGCGTGATCACCTGCACCTCAGACCGGTTCGGCATGGATCTCGTCCTCCCTCGTCGACTCGGCGCCCTGCCGGTGCAGGTGGCCGACCTCGTTGAAACCGCCCAGCGTCAGCCTGCCCTGGTCGTCGGCGGACCAGTCGGTGATCGAGCAGTTGGCGATGACGTGTTCGCGGGTCAACGCCATCAGCTCCGGCTCGGTCAGCCCCTCCACCAGGTACCGCAGGAGGAAGACCAGCGCGTCGTGGCCGAAGAGCAGCACCCGCTGGCCCTCGTGGTCGCGGCGCAGGTCGCCGAGGAGCGTCCGCAGCCGCAGCGCCACGTCGGTCCAGGCCTCACCGCCGGGCGGCCGGTAGTAGAACTTGCCCAGCCGGGCGCGGCGCTCGGCCTCGTCGGGAAACCGGCGGCGTACCCCGTGCCCGGTCAGGCCGTCGAGGATGCCCAGCTCCCGGTCGCGCAGCCGCTCGTCCCGGCTCACCGGCACCCCGGTGCCGTGCAGCGCCAGCTCGGCCGTGGACACCGCCCGCAGGTACGGCGAGACCACCGCCACGTCGGGGCGCCGATCCTCGGGCAGCCCGGCGAGCCAGCGGCCGGTCGCCCGCGCCTGCTCCTCGCCGGTGGGGGAGAGCGGCACGTCGGCGTCGCGGTGGCTGAGCCCGATCACGTCCGCGCCGTTCTCCTCGGCCCGGGTGGCCGCCACGTTCGCGGTGCTCTCCCCGTGCCGGATGATCCAGAGCGTCGACAGTTCCGCCATGCCGACCCCCCTACCCGGGCGCCGCGCGCGGTAACCGCGCCCGGGTCGCCACCGGGCGGCCGGTGCGTCGGCTCAGCCGCGCCGTTGCAGCAGGGCCACGGTCAGCCCGGTCACGTGCGTGACGCGGACCACGTCGTAGCGCTGGGCGAGCACGGCGGACTGCTTCTTCGGCAGGCCGGTCAGCGGCGCGTCGGTGACCGTCGGCAGCAGCACCCACAGCCGGGGCTCGTCGCGCAGGCAGCGGGCCGGGTCGGCGCAGTCCGCGCCGAACAGCTCGTTGCGGTGGGCCGCCGACTGCTGTTGGAAGACGTTGCGCGGCGACACGTCCGCAGGGAGGTAGTAGCGCACCCCCGGCTCGTGCATCCACCACCAGGGGCCGCCCGCCACGAGGCCGTCACCGGGCTGGTAGCCGGCCTCGATGACCCGCGCCGCCTCCGAGTACGACAGCGGCTTGAACGCCCGCCCCTGCGGATACGTGTACCAGCCGTGCGAGTACTCCCCGCGCAGCGCGAGCTGACCGGGCACGCTCAGGGCGGCGAGCACCACCAGCCCCACCGCGACCAGCGGGGCGCGGCGCACCGCGGCGACGCCCGCGCCGGCGAGCACCGCCCAGGCCGGCACGAGGAACAGCAGGTACTTGGAGAAGAAGTAGTTGATGTCGCCGGTGGAGGCCAGCAGGATCACCGGCAGCGGCAGGGCGGCGATCACCGCCGCCACGGCGGTCCGCGCGGCGGCGTCGCGGCGCAGGTGGGTCAGCACGCCCACCACGGCCAGCGCGGTGATCGCGGCGGCGAGCAGCACCGAGCCGAAGGCCTGCTCCCAGACCGTCCAGGGCGCGCTGTCCGGGATCCAGCTGATCTGCCGCCCCGCCTGCTTCATACCGCGCAGGATCACCGGCGCGGCGATCCCCACCCCGGCGGCGGCGGCGAGCACGAACCAGGCCAGCGACCACCACCGGCGCTCCCGCCAGCAGTGGATCAACACGGCCACGCCGTGCCCGAGCAGCAGCGTGAGCGCCACCACGTTCACCAGGCCGATGGCGGCCACGGCGAGCACGTACGCGATCCAGCGCAGCCACCCCGGCCGCTGCAACGCACGCAGCAGGAACAGGGTGGCCGCGGCCGCGGCGAGGACGACGAAGGCGTACGACCGGGTCTCCTGCCCGAAGCGGGTGACCGTGGGCACGAGGGCGAAGACGAACCCGGCGGCGATCCCCGCCGTCTGGTCGAACACCCGTCGCCCGACCAGCGCCACGCACGCGGTGGCCAGGACCATAGCCAGGGCCGACGGCAGCCGCACGACGGCCGGGCCGGTGCCGAACAGGGTCGTCCAGCCGTGCATGAAGAGGTAGTACGCCCCGTGCACGGCGTCGACGTTCGCCAGCATGCCCAGAATCTGCCCGGTCGAGCGGGTCGCCACGTCGACGGTCACCAGCTCGTCGTGCCACATCTCCGGGCTGCCGAGACGCCAGCCGACCGCGAGCGCGGCGAAGGCCGTGGGCCAGAACCAGACGCTGAGCGCGAGTCGGCGGACGAGGGGGAGTCGCCGTCGGGCCGGCTCGGTGGCTGGCGCGGGCGGCCCCGCGTCGGTCTGCGCGGGAGGCGCGTCCGTGGTGACGGCGCGGTCTGGCATCGGCGTCCGATCGGGGGGGCGTGCGGTGCGGGCGCGACGATGATAGCCCCCGCCGCGGTCGCCGTCGGCCCCGTCGTCCGGTCACCGCCGGTGGCGTCGCGACGGCCGTCAGGCCGGCTCGCCGGTACTGGATCCGGACGGGATGCCTGATAATGTGGCCGCGCCCGTCGAGCACTTCCACCACGCACAGTAAGGCCCGCGGAACCGATGATTGTCGACATCATGCTGCCGTACTACGGGAGCGTGCCCCTCATGCAGGCGGCCGTCCGCAGCGTGATGGCGCAGAGTGACCCGGGTTGGCGCCTGACCGTGGTCGACGACGGCACCGAGCCGGGCGTACCGGAGTGGTTCGCTCAGATCACCGACGAGCGGGTCCGCTACCAGCGCAACGAGCGCAACCTCGGGGTCACCGGCAACTACCGCAAGTGCGTCGGCCTCGCCGAGCACGAGTACCTGGTGATGATGGGCACGGACGACATCATGCACCCCAACTACGTCGCCACCGTGCGATCGGTGATCGAGCAGTACCCGGGCGTCGGCATGGTCCAGCCGGGGGTCGAGATCATCGACGCCACCGGCGCGGTGGTCAACACCATGGTCGACGAGGCCAAGCGGCGGCTCTACGCCCCGCGGGTCGAGTCCCGGGAGCTGATGGGCGGCGAGGATCTGGCGGCCAGTCTGCTGCGCGGCTGCTGGTTCTACTTCCCGTCGATCTGCTGGCGGACGGACGCGCTCAAGGCCGTGGACTTCCGCGACGAGTTCCAGGTCATCCAGGACCTGGCCCTGGTGATCGACCTGATCCAGCGCGGCGAGCAGATGGCCGTCGACACCACCCTGTGCTTCCAGTACCGGCGGCACGCGGTCAGCAAGTCCGCCGCCGACGCGGTCACCGGCACCCGGTTCACCGAGGCGCGGGCGTTCTTCGTCGACGTCGCCCGGCGCATGGACGAGCAGGGCTGGCCCCGGGCGGCGCGGGCCGCCCGCCGCTACATGTCGTCCCGGCTGCACGCCATCACGCTGCTGCCGACGGCGGTCCTCGCCGGCCGGATGACCGGCGTCAAGAGCCTGTCGCGGCACGCGTTCGGGCCGGGCCGATGACCGACCGCAGCCAGGGAGACGCCAGCGCCATGATCGTCGAACCACGGCACTCGGCGGAGGCCGCCGGACAGCGGCGGAGGGTGGCCGTGCTCGGTGGCACCGGCTTCCTCGGCCGCCCCATCTGCCGGGCGCTGGCCGACCAGGGGCACACCGTGGTCGCCGTGGCCCGCACCGCGCGCGACGTCGGGCCGGGTGTCGAGGTCCGCGCGCTGGACCTGGCCGCCGCCGACGTCGACGAGATCACCGCGGTGCTGCGCGAGCTCGATCCGGACGTGGTGATCAACGCCGCGGGCGGCATGTGGGGGCTCACCGACGCGCAGATGCTCGCGGTCAACGTCACGCTGGTCGAGCGGCTGATCGAGGCCGCCGGCCGGTTGCCCGGGCGGGTCCGGGTGATCCAGCTGGGCAGCGTGCACGAGTACGGGCTGGTCCCGGTCGACACCTCGATGCCCGAGGGGCTGCCGCCCGCGCCGGTGATGCCGTACGGCGAGTTCAAGCTGCGTTGCACCACGGCGGTCGCCGAGGCCGACCGGCAGGGCCTGATCGAGGGCGTCACGCTGCGGGTCGGCAACGTCATCGGCGCCGGCCAGCCCGGGCACAGCCTGCTCGGGGTGGTCGCGGGTCGGCTGCGCGACGCCCAGCGCTCCGGTGAGCGGGCCCGGCTGGAGCTGGCCCCGCTGGGTTCGCGGCGTGACTTCGTCGGCCTCAGCGACGTCGTCGCCGCCGTGCTGCTGGCCGCGACCCGCCCCGGGGCGGCCGGCCACGTGATCAACATCGGTCGGGGGGTGGCCGCCAGCGCGCGTGATATGGTCCAGCTCCTCATCGACGTGAGTGAGGTGCCGACCGACCTGGTCGAGGCGGAACGCACCGGCCCGGCCGAGACGAACTGGCAGCGGCTGGACGTCGGGCTGGCCGCCGAGGTGCTCGGCTGGTCGCCGAGCGAAGATCTGCACACCGAGATGAAGCAGTTGTGGGAGCACGCCGGCGCCGAGGTGCCCGCCTGATGGTCGAGAGGTTCCTGACCGCATGACTACCCCCGCCCTCGTCCGCTCCCGTGGCACGCTCGCCGATCTGCTCTCCGGCCGCAGCAACGGCATCGGGCTGATCCGGCTCTGCCTCGCCGTGGGCGTCGTGTTGTCGCACTCCAAGCCGCTCGGCTTCGGGGCCAACGACCTCGGCTACCACATCACCGGTCGGCAGACCAACGTCGGCACCATGGCCGTGTACGGCTTCTTCGTGCTCTCCGGCCTGCTCATCACCCGCAGCGCCCGGCGTACCGGCATCATCCGCTACGCCTGGCACCGGGCCCTGCGCATCTTCCCCGGGCTCTGGGTCTGCCTGCTGATCACCGCGCTGGTGTTGGCCCCACTGGTGGCGCTGCGCGAGCACGGCACCACCGCAGGCCTCTTCGACAACCCCTGGGACCGCGGCGGCCCGTTGGCCTACCTGCAGGCCAACTGGTGGACCGGTGTCCGTCAGTACGGCATTCAGGACCTGCTCAAGCCGACCACCCCGTGGGGTGAGAAGAGCGGCTCCAGCGTCTTCAACGGCGCCCTGTGGTCGCTCAAGTACGAGATGTTCTGCTACGTCGTGGTGGGCGTCCTGGCGATCACCGCGGTGCTGCGCAACGCCCGCCGGTTCGTGCTGTTCCTGACCGTCGCGCTCTACCTGAGCATCCTGCAGGACTGGGTGAGCTCCGGGCAGTTCAGCGGGCCGGCGTCCACGGCGAGCTGGTCGTTCGACTCGCCCCTGGTGGGCGTGATGAGCTTCCACTACATCGTCTACCTGGGCTTCCTGTTCGCGTTCGGCGCGACGCTGGATCTCTACCGGGAGCGGGTGCCGATCAACGACGCGCTGGGCATCGGCTCGGCCGTGGCGCTGGGGCTGTCCCTGCTCTTCGGCGGCTTCTTCGTCATCGGGCTGCCGGCGTTCGCGTACCTGCTGGTGTGGCTGTCGGTGCGGATGCCGCGCCAGCTGCACTGGGTGGGCCGCAAGAACGACTACTCGTACGGCATCTACATCTACGGGTTCGTCTTCCAGCAGGTGATGGCGAGCCTGGGCTGGAGCCGCTGGGGGTACGTGCCGTTCGCGGCGATGTCGGTCGCGGTCGCCTTCGCCGCCGCGTTCGTGTCGTGGAAGCTCGTCGAGCGGCCGGCTCTGCGGTTGAAGGACTGGACGCCGGGCTTCGTGGCCCGCCGCACGGCGCGGACGGTGCCGGTCGAGCAGCAGACCGCGGTGGCCGAGGAGCCACCCGGGACGCAGCCGGTGTCGGTCGGCGGCCCGACGGAGGAACTGCCGCAGCAGCCCGCCACGCTGGTCCCCGGCCGGTAGCCCACCGGGCCCGCCTCCACGTCGTACCCTCGGGGGCGTGGCCACGGCGGCGGAGGAGATCCAGGTGGGGGAGCGGCTGGTCCGCGTCTCCAGCCCCGACAAGCCGTACTTCCCGGAACGCGGACTGACCAAGCTGGACGTGGTCCGCTACTTCCTGGCGGTCGGCGACGGCATCCTGCGGGCGCTGCGCGACCGGCCGACCATGCTGGAACGCTGGCCGCGCGGCGTCTTCGAGGGCGCGACGATCGCCACCCGGCAGACCAACCGCGGTGACGCGTTCTACCAGAAGCGGCTGCCGGCGGGCGCGCCCGCATGGGTGCGCACGGCGCACATCACCTTCCCCAGCGGCCGGACCGCCGACGAGGTCGCACCGAGCGAGCTGGCCGTGGTGATCTGGGCCGCCAACCTGGGCACCCTGCGCTTCCACCCGTGGCCGGTGTCCGCCGCCGACGTGAAGCGCCCCGATCAGCTGCGCATCGACCTGGACCCGATGCCCGGCGTGGGCTTCGAGCAGGTGGTGCCGGTGGCCCGGGAGGTGCGGGCGTTCCTCGCCGAGCTGGGCATGACCGGCTATCCGAAGACCACCGGCGGGCGGGGCCTGCACGTCTACCTGTCGATCGAGCCGAGGTGGAGTTTCGGCGAGTGCCGCCGGGCGGTGCTCGCGCTGGGCCTCCAGATGCAGCGCCGGCTGCCGGAGCTGGTCACCACCACCTGGTGGCGGGACCAGCGGGACCGGCCGGTCTTCGTCGACTACAACCAGATGTCGCGGGACCACACGATGGCGTCGGCGTACTCGATCCGGCCGACGCCTCGGGCGCTCGTGTCGGCGCCGTTGGACTGGGCGGAGCTGGACGACGCCCGTCCGGAGGACTTCGACGTGCTCACCGTGCCGGCCCGGTTCGCCGAGCGCGGCGATCCGCACGCCGGCCTGGACGGGGACCGGCACTCGCTGGAGCCCCTGCTGGAGCTGGCCGACTCCGAGGGTCTGGAGGCCCCGCCGGAGCGGTGACCGGCGAGGCTCGCGCTACTGCCACGGGCTCTGCGTGCCGTCGAACTCCTCGAAGACCAGCCACGACCGCGTCGACAGCACCCCGGCGATGCGCTGCACCCGGTCGAGCACCACGTCGCGCAGGGCGGCGTTGTCCGGCGCCCGAACGAGGGCCAGCACGTCGTGCTCGCCGCTGAGGAGCGCGACGTGCTCGACGTAGCGCACCTGGGCCAGCTCGGCCGACACCTCCCGCCAGGTGTTCTGCTCGATCGTCAACGCCATGTACGCCGACGTGCCCAACCCGGCGGCCTCGGGCGCCACCTGCGCCCGGAAGCCTGTGATCACGCCTTCGCGCAGCAGGCGTTCCACCCGGGCGTACGCGTTGGTGCGCGAGATGTGGATCCGCTCGGCCAGGGTGCGCACCGACGTGCGCCCGTCGCGGACCAGCTCGTCCAGGATCCGCCGGTCGACCTCGTCCATGGCTCGGGCCGATCGTCCCGATCCGGTTCCCCGGCTCGCTCCGTCTCCGTTCTCCTGGCTCACCGACGCGCCTCCCACATGCCAGACGTCCCGCCTTCTGCGTGGATCTTGAGTCAATCATCCGTCAGGCGGAAGCATAGGCTCACCACACGTCCCAGGAGGTCCCGCCGTGACGACCACACCCCAGGCGGTCCGCAGGGCATCCCCGCGCGCCCGTCGGACGGTCACCCCGCCCGACCCGGCGCGCCCGCTGCTGCCGGACGCCGAACCGGTCCGCCTGCTCGATCCGACCGGTACGCCGCTGCCGGCCCGTACCGACTACCCGGAGCCGCCCGTCGAGGCGCTGCGCGAGCTGTACCGCCGGATGGTGCTCGGCCGCCGGTTCGACACCCAGGCGACCGCGCTGACCAAGCAGGGCCGCCTCGCCGTCTACCCGTCGTCGCGGGGCCAGGAGGCGTGCCAGGTCGCCGCCGTGCTCGCCGTCCGCGACACCGACTGGGTGTTCCCCACCTACCGTGAATCGATGGCGCTGGTTGCCCGGGGCATCGACCCGGTCGAGGTGCTCACCCTGCTGCGCGGCGACTGGCACTGCGGCTACGACCCCACCGAGGTACGCACCGCGCCGCAGTGCACCCCGCTCGCCACCCAGTGCGTGCACGCCGCCGGTCTCGCGTACGGCGAGGCGTACCAGGGGCGCGACACCGTGGCGCTGGCCTTCATCGGCGACGGCGCGACCAGCGAGGGCGACTTCCACGAGGGCATCAACTTCGCGGCCGTGTTCAAAGCGCCGGTCGTCTACTTCGTCCAGAACAACCGGTATGCCATCAGCGTCCCGCTGTCGCGGCAGACCGCCGCGCCGTCGCTGGCGTACAAGGGCGTCGGCTACGGGGTGCCCAGCGAGCAGGTCGACGGCAACGACCCGGTCGCGGTGCTCGCCGTTCTGACCCGCGCGGTCGCGCACGCCCGCGCCGGCAACGGGCCGTTCCTGGTGGAGGCGCACACCTACCGGATGGAGCCGCACACCAACGCCGACGACGCCAGCCGCTACCGCGACGGCGCCGAGGTCGACGCCTGGCGCGACCGCGACCCGCTCGCCCGCCTCCAGGCGTACCTGCGCGCCCGTGGCGTGCTCGACGACGCGGCGGTCGCCGAGGTCGCCGAGCAGGCCGAGGCGTACGCGGCGGACCTGCGTACCCGGATGAACACCCAGCCCACTGTCGACCCGCTGAGCCTCTTCGACCACGTCTACGCCGAGCCCACCCCGCAGCTCGTCGAGCAGCGCGAGCAGGTCCGCGCCGAGCTGGCCGCCGCGCGCGACGAGGAAAGTGACGACTGATGGCCACCACCATGGCGAAGGCGCTCAACACCGCGCTCGCCGACGCCCTCGCGGCCGACGAGCGAGTCGTCGTATTCGGCGAGGACGTCGGCCAGCTCGGCGGCGTCTTCCGGATCACCGACGGGCTGCAGGCCCGCTTCGGCGAGAAGCGCTGCTTCGACACCCCGCTCGCGGAGGCCGGCATCGTCGGCTTCGCCGTCGGCCTGGCCATGTCCGGGCTGCGGCCGGTGGTCGAGATGCAGTTCGACGCGTTCGCGTACCCGGCGTTCGAGCAGATTGCCTCGCACGTGGCGAAGCTGCGCAACCGCACCCGGGGCAAGCTCAGCGTGCCGATCGTCATCCGGGTGCCGTACGCCGGCGGCATCGGCGGGGTGGAGCACCACTGCGACTCGTCCGAGGCGTACTACGCGCACACCCCCGGCCTGAAGGTCGTCACCCCGGCGACCGTCGAGGACGCGTACTCGCTGCTGCGTGAGGCGATCGACGATCCCGACCCGGTGGTCTTCATGGAGCCCAAGAAGCTCTACTTCGGCAGCGCCGACGCCGAGCTGCCGGCGCGTACCGAGCCGTTCGGCCGACGTCGGCGCGACCGAGGTCGAGCAGTGGCTGACCCAGCCGGTCGACCCGGA
>NZ_JBEXHY010000159.1:0-10789 GCF_040608295.1 Micromonospora sp. NPDC005197
GACCGATCGACCGGGCGATGCGCAACGCCGGGCGCGCTGATCCGGCCGCCGGTCCCCGGGCGCGCGGCGGTCCGGGCGCCGATCGTCGGCACGTTCTACCGCGCGCCGGAGCCCGGCGCGAGGCCGTTCGTCGCGGTGGGCGACCTGGTCAGCCCCGGGCAGCCGGTCGCGATCGTCGAGGCGATGAAGCTGATGAACGAGGTGACCGCCGACCGGGCCGGGCGGGTGGCCGCGATCCTCGTCGAGGACGGCCAGCCGGTGGAGTACGACCAGCCACTGGTCGAGCTGGATCCGGCCTGACGGTGGGGATGGGTGAACCATGTTCGAGACCGTGCTGATCGCCAACCGGGGTGAGATCGCGCTGCGGGTGCTGCGGGCGTGTCGGGAGCTGGGTGTGCGCACGGCGGTGGTCTACTCCGCCGCCGACGCCGACTCGGCGGCCGTGCGCCTCGCCGACCAGGCCGTCCGCATCGGGCCGGCGTCGAGCCGACGCAGCTACCTCAACGCCGCCGCGATCGTGGAGGCGGCCCGGCAGGTGGGCGCGCAGGCCGTGCATCCCGGGTACGGCTTCCTCTCCGAGGACGCCGACTTCGCCGAGATCTGCGCGGACAACGGCCTGACGTTCATCGGCCCGCCGCCGGCGGTGATGGCGGCGCTGGCCGACAAGTCCTCGGCCCGGGCCCTCATGAGCCGGGCCGGGCTGCCGCTGCCGGCGGGCAGCGTCGCGCCGGTGGCGACCGCCGCCGCGGCGGCCGAGGTCGCCGACGCCGTCGGCTACCCGGTGATCGTGAAGGCCGCCGCCGGGGGCGGGGGCCGGGGGATGACCGTGGTGCGCCGTCCGGCCGAGCTGGCCCGGGCGTACGCGCGGACACGGGCCGCCGCGCAGGCCGCCTTCGGCGACGACCGGGTGTACGTCGAGCGGTACCTCACCGAGGCCCGGCACGTCGAGGTGCAGGTGCTCTGCGACTCCCACGGCAACGGCGTGCACCTGGGCACCCGGGACTGCTCGGTGCAGCGCCGGCACCAGAAACTCATCGAGGAGGCGCCTGCTCCGGCGCTGTCCGCCGCGGCGCTCGACGCCATCGCCGAGACCGCGCTGCGGGGTGCCCTGGAGGTCGGCTTCGTCGGCGCGGGCACGCTGGAGTTCCTGGTGGACGCCGAGGAACGCTTCCACTTCCTGGAGATCAACTGTCGGATCCAGGTGGAACATCCCGTCACCGAGATGGTCACCGGGATCGACCTGGTGCACGAGCAGCTGCACATCGCGGCCGGGGTGCCGCTGCGGTGGCGGCAGGAGGAGATCCAGCTGCACGGCGTCGCCGTGGAGTGCCGCGTCAACACCGAGGACCCGGAGCGGGGCTTCGCGCCCACGCCCGGCCGCCTGGAGCGGTTCACCCCGCCCGGCGGCCCGTTCACCCGCGTGGACACCCACGCCAGCGCCGGCTACCTGGTCGGCCCCTGGTACGACTCGCTGCTGGCCAAGGTGATCGTCTGGGCGCCCGACCGGGAGCTGGCGCTCAACCGGCTGGAGCGTGCCCTGGAGGAGTTCGACATCGCCGGGCCGGGCATGCACACGACCATCGGGTTCGTCCGGCGGGTGCTCGACGACGCCGCGTTCCGCAAGGGCCGCTACACCACTGGCCTGGTCGACCGCCTGCTCGCTGCTTCGCCGCCGGTGCCCGCGCAGCGGCCGACGGCCACCCCCACACCCCGCGCCGCGCCCGCCGCGGAGCCCGACGTATCCAACCGGAGGACCCGATGACCGTCACCCATGGTCGCCCGATGACCGCCGAGATCACCGACATCCTGGTGGCGCACTGCGGACTGGACGCCGACGCCGCCGCGCGGGCGCCCGCCGCGTCACTTGAAGAGCTGGGCATGGACTCGCTCGCCCTGCTGGAACTCTCCGCGGTCGTCGCCGACCGGTGGCAGGTGAGCATCCCCGAGCAGGCCGGGCAGCTGAGCATCCCGGCGGTGGCCGACCTGGTCGCCCGGCGCACCGACCCGCCCGGGCACACCGAGAACTCGGTGGTCATCGACGCGCCGCTCGCGCTGGTCTGGGACGTCACCAACGACGTGGCGAACTGGACCGAGCTGTTCACCGAGTACGCCGTGGTGGAGATCCTGCACCGCGACGGGCACACCGTGCGGTTCCGGCTCACCATGCACCCCGACGAGGCCGGGGTGGCGTGGAGCTGGGTCAGCGAACGCACCGCCGACCCGGTCAGCCGACAGGTGCGGGCGCACCGGGTGGAGACCGGGCCGTTCGAGTACATGCGGATCCACTGGCGCTACACCGAGGAGGCCGGCGGCACCCGGATGACCTGGACGCAGGACTTCGCCATGAAGCCCACCGCGCCGGTCGACAACGCCGGGATGACCGAGCGGATCAACACCAACAGCGTCATCCAACTCGCGGTGATCAAGGACCGGGTGGAGCGGATCGCCCGGCAGCGCGAGGAGCAGAACAGCCCGGCGGCCGGCGCCGCGCAGGACAGCCCGGTTGCCGCCGGCGAGTCGACGGGGGCCGGCGATGAGTGACCTGGGCACCCGGCCGATCGGCGCGGCGGACGTACCGGCCGACCGGCGGCGCGGCGGCGAACTGCGGGTGCTGCTCGGGCCCCGCACCGTCGGCAGCACCTCGGGCTTCCTCGGGGTGGCCACCCTCGCGCCGGGGGAGCGGATCGCCGAGCACTACCACCCGTACAGCGAGGAGTTCCTGTACGTGGCGCGTGGCGCGATCACGGTCGACCTGGACGACCAGCCCACCGAGGTCGCGGCCGGGGAGGCGCTGTTCGTGCCGGTCAACGTGCGGCACCGGCTGCGCAACACCGGGTCCGAGCCGGCCGAGGTGGTCTTCCACCTGGGCCCGCTGGCCCCGCGTCCGGAGCTGGGACACGTCGACACGGAGCTGGTCGAGCAACGGGGCGGGTCGTGAGCGGGCGTCGCACGGTGGTGACCGGCATCGGGGTGGTCGCTCCCGGCGGCGCCAGCCGGGACCGCTTCTGGAAGACCATCACCGAGGGACGTACGGCCACCCGGCGGATCAGCTTCTTCGACCCGTCGCCGTTCCGCTCCCAGATCGCCGCCGAGTGCGACTTCGACCCGATCGCCGCGGGGCTCACCGACGCCGAACGGAGCCGCGCCGACCGGTACGTGCAGTTCGCGCTGGCCTGCTCCACCGAGGCGATCGCCGACGCCGGCCTGGTGCTCAGCGACGCCGAGCGGGACCGCGCCGGGGTGGTGCTCGGCACCGCCGTGGGCGGCACGATGGCCCTGGAACAGGAGTACGTGCGGGTCAGCGACCATGGCCGGCGTTGGCTGGTCGACGCGGCGCTCGGCGGCCCGTACCTCTACCAGGCGCTGGTGCCCAGCAGCCTGGCCGCCGACGTGGCCTGCCGGCACGGGCTGCACGGCCCGGCGCAGGTGGTCTCCACCGGCTGCACGTCGGGCATCGACGCCATCGGCTACGCCCACCAGCTGATCGTGGACGGCGAGGCGGACATCGTGCTGGCCGGCGCGGCCGACTCGCCGATCTCACCGGTGACCGTCGCCTCGTTCGACGCGATCAAGGCGACCAGCCCCGACAACGACGACCCCGCGCACGCCTCCCGTCCCTTCGACGCCGACCGGCACGGATTCGTGCTGGCCGAGGGCGCGGCGGTGCTGGTGCTGGAGGAGGCGGGGCACGCCCGCAGGCGGGGCGCCCACATCTACTGCGAGGTCGCCGGCTACGCCAGCCGCAGCAACGGCTACCACATGACCGGGCTGCGCCCGGACGGGCTGGAGATGGGCCTCGCCGTCACCGACGCGCTGCGGCAGGGCGGGATCATCCCCGAGCAGGTCTCCTACATCAGCGCCCACGGCTCCGGGACCCGGCAGAACGACCGGCACGAGACGGCCGCGTTCAAGCGGGCGCTGGGCCAGGCCGCGTACCGGGTGCCGATCAGCTCGATCAAGTCGATGGTGGGGCACTCGCTCGGCGCGATCGGGTCGATCGAGATGGCCGCCTGCGCCCTCGCGATCGAGTTCGGCGTCGTGCCGCCGACGGCCAACTGGAGCACCCGCGACCCGGAGTGCGACCTGGACTACGTACCCAACGAGGCGCGGGAGGTGCCCGTCAACGTGGCCCTGTCGGTGGGCAGCGGGTTCGGCGGCTTTCAGTCGGCGATGGTGTTCTGTCGACTGCCTCCGACGGTGCCGGCGTGAGCGCCCGCCGGGCGGTCGTCACCGGCATCGGGGTGGTCGCGCCGAGCGGCGTCGGCGTGGACGCGCACTGGCGCACCGTGCTGGCCGGCACCCGGCGCACCGGGCCGATCACCCTGTTCGACCCGGCCGGCTACCCGACCCGCTTCGGCGGCGAGGTCCCCGACTTCACTGCCGACTCCTACGCCGACAGCCGGCAACTGGTGCAGACCGACCGGTGGACGCACCTCGGCTTCGCCGCCGCCCGGCTGGCGCTTACCGACGCCGGCCTGCCCGAGCGGGCACCCGACCCGTACGGCTACGCGGTGGCCCTGGCCAGTTCGTCCGGGGGCAACCTGTTCGGCCAGCGGGAGCTGCAGCGGTTGTGGGGCGGGACGTCGCGCACCGTCGGCGCGTACCAGTCGATCGCCTGGTTCTACGCGGCCAGCGTCGGGCAGCTCTCCATCCACCACCAGTTCAAGGGGCCGAGCGGGGTGCTGGTCGCGGAGACGGCCGGCGGGCTGGACAGCCTCGCGCACGCCGCTCGCGCCGTACGCCGGGGCACGCCCGTGGTGATCGCCGGGGCGACCGAGTGTCCACTGAGTCCGTACGCGCTGGCCTGCCAGCTGCGCTCCGGGCTGCTCAGCGACGTCGCCGACCCGGAGCGGGCGTACCGGCCGTTCGACGCGGCGGCCAGCGGCTACCTGCCGGCCGAGGGCGGCGCGGTGTTCGTGGTGGAGGAGCTGGGGCACGCCCTGTCGCGGGGCGCCCGGATCTACGGCGAGGTGAGCGGCTGGGGCGCCACCCACGACGCCGCGCACACCACGGCCGACAGCGCCGGCGATCCGGGCCAGTACGCCCGCGCGATGCGGCTGGCCCTGGACCGGGCGGGTGTCGCGGCGGCCGGGATCGACGTGGTGCTGCCGGACGCTCTCGGTGTGCTCCGCTACGACCGCAGCGAGGCCGAGGCGTTGCGCGCCGTGTTCGCCGATCGGCCGCCCCCGGTCACCACCCAGAAGCCGTTGACCGGCCGGGCACACCAGGGCGGCTCGGCGCTGGACGTGGCCACCGCGCTGCTCGCGTTCGCGCACGACACGCTGCCCGCGTCCGCCGCCCCGGACGAGGTGGCCGACGGGTGCGAGCTGGACTTCCTGCGCGAGCATCGCCGGCCGCGCAGTCGGCTCGCGCTGGTCTGCGCGCGGGGCTTCGACGGGTTCAACAGCGCGCTGGTCCTGCGGGGGGCCGCGCCGGCGAGGGGAGAGACGCCATGAGCGAGCAGCGGGCCTGAGTGGTCTTCCTGGTCCGGGTGCCGCTGCCCCGCACCGAGGAGTTCCTTGCCGCGTACGAGGAGGTGCGGCATCTGGTCGCCGGGGCATCTGGTCGACTAGGTCTGCCGCTCGTCCACCGACCCGGAGAAGTGGCTGATCACCAGCGAGTGGGCGAGCCTTGCCGACTTCGAGACTAGGAGCGCACCGAAGAGCACCGGGACCTGGTGCGCCCGATGCGGGAGTGCTTCACCGACGCCCGTTCGCTGCGCTTCCAGATCCACGCCCAGACCCCGGAACGGGCCCGCGATGAGGTCAGGGTCCGGTAGACCCATCCAGCGGCGGTGATCCACTCCAGATCGGCGCTGTGGGGGTATCCGAGCGCACGGATGCGTACTAGAGCCGTCGGGTTGGTGGGCGCAGCGTCCAGGACAGCAGCGCCAGCCCGGCGACCATGGCAGGTGGGATGAGGTTGGTGGCCGATTGACGCGTGGCGACGATTGAGGCGGCCGCACCAATCATGTTGATCAGGATGCCGGCGTAGGCCCATTCCTTCAGCCGTGGCAGGCGGGGCGCGAGCACCACCACCCCGGCGATGAGCTTCGCGGTTCCCAGGATGGTGGCCAGGTAGCTGGGATACCCGAGGTCGATCATCGCCGGGTAGAACGGCGGCATGTGGAGCAGGTCCATCGTGCCGCCGATGGCGCATTCAGCGACGACGGCTGCGGTGGTGACCCAGTAGGTACTGGCCCGGCCAAGACCTCGGGCGGCGGTGGTGGGTGCCGTGGTCATGACTGCTGCTCCCGGGCAGTGCCGGCGGCAGCGTCGTCGGTCCGGTGGCGGGCCACGTCTGACGGCGGGGCCGGCAGGGCGCAATCCCGGCCCTTCGTCCCGGCCCGCTGGGCCAGCTCGCAGAAGCCGTCTGATCCGATGCCCAGGCCGATGTTGGTCATGTTGTTCAGGTGCTCGCTGGCCACCAGCCAGACGATGTCGCAGACCTCGCGCTCGGTGTAGTGGCGGGTGAGCCGGGCGAACGTGGTGGGCTCGACCTTCTTGTCGCGGGTGAGCTCGGTTGCGTAGTCCAGGGCCGCGCGCTGGGCATCGGTGAACAGCGGGCTGGTCTGGTACTCCGGCAGCGCGTCCAGCCGCGCCAGGTCGTCGGGCGTCTTGGTCATGACGTACCACCTGGCCGCGTCCATGCAGAACATGCACATGTTGGTACTCGCCACCTGCTCGCGGATGAGCAGCGCGGTCTGCGACGCAAGCCGGAGTTTCCGGTCCAGTCTCGGTAGCTTGCCGTAGAAGGACCCGAACGCGAGGGGCATGCGAGGGGGCAGCACCTTGACCGGGGTCATCACCTTGCCGAACTGGCGGCGGCTGACGACATACACCATCTTCATGATCAGGCCCCGCGGCTTGTCGATCGGGGGCAGGTACCTCGCCATGTGTGTCTCCAATGGAGTAGAACTCTCATTTCAAGAGTACAACTCTTGAAATGAGAGTGGTAGTCTCGATCATGTGGCGACCAGGGTCAGCGGACAAGGGTCCCGCGACGGGCAGGCGCGGACCCGCCTGGCTCGCGCCGCGGTCGTTGCGGCCGCGCGGGCCCTGTTCCTTGAGCGCGGCTACGCCGCAACGACGATTGAGACGATCAGCAAGGTGTCGGACGTCCCGCCCGCGACGGTGTACCGGCTGTTCTCTTCCAAGCTCGGGATCCTCAAGGCGCTGCTCGACCTCTCGATAGCCGGTGACGACCAGGCCGTAGCGTTGCCCGACCGGCCCATGGTCCGTGCGCTTCTCGCCGACCGCGACCCCAGGAAACAGCTGTCAGGTTTGGCCGGCCTCGTCCGCGGCATCATGTCCAGGGCCGAGCCTGTTCACCGGATTCTTGTCAGTGCGGCGGGCACCGATCCCGATGCCGCCGCACTGCTCGCCGAGCTGACGCGGCAGAGGCAACACGGCCACGCGCAGTTCGCGCGGTCCCTCGCGCGCACCGGCGCCCTACAGCCGACACTGCGCGAACGCGACGCCGACGACATCATCAACGCGCTCACGTCCCCGGAGGTCTACCGCCTGCTCGTCAGCGACCGAGGCTGGTCTCCGCAGCGGTACGAACAATGGCTGACGGAAATCCTCATCGGCCAACTGCTACCTGCGCCGGCGGACACGTCGACCGCACCCGACACCGTCGACTGACCGAACTCGCCCACACCCACCGGCTGCCGATTCACGCCGGCCTGCAACGCGGCACTCATGTCTACTGCCGCGCGGCGGTCCACATCGACTCGGGTTCCCGGAGGCCGCGGTATCCCACTCACCCGGACGCCCCGGCTTCACGGAACCCGAGTCGATCATGGGCGGTGGGCCGTGATGGTGGTCCGAGTGACGGTGGGCACCGGTATGTGGCAATCGGTCCGGGCGCTCTGTTTGATCTAGCCATTTGCATCTAGCGATGCTCCGCGCGGCTGTCGTAGGGTTCCGTCAGCACCCCGAAAGTTGTTCACAAACGGTAGCTATGCCCTAATTTGTGCTGCGGGTTGAACGGCGAGGGCGATGGATCAATCGACAGGAAACCTTACGGCTGAAGACCCCGGATGGGTGGACGACATCCTGTTCTCCGGCCATCCGACCGATGTTTGTCTCCGCCTGCCGGAATCGATCGACCGGGTCACCCTGCACCGGCTGGTGACCGCTGCGCAGGACCGGCTCATCGCTGCCGGCCTGCGCCCCGGTGGCGCCGCCGCGCTACGACTGCCGCCGTCGCTGGCGTACGTGGTGAACCTGCTGGCCACCTGGCGCACTGGCGCACAGGCAATCCTGCTCGACCACCGGCTGACCGACCACGAGGTGGATCGGGCCCTGGCCCGGCTCACCCCGCAGGTGGTGATCGCGCCGCTGCGGACCTCCGGCGGCGCGCTGAAGGTCTTCGTCGACGTCACCGAGAGCATCACCCGCTACGCCGACCGGCCGGCGGTCAGCGGCCACGCCGTGATCCAGCTCAGCTCCGGTTCCACCGGACCGTCCAAGGTGATCGGCCGTACGGCCACCGACCTGGTCGCCGAGGTGGGTCGCTACACCCGCATCGACGGCGTACCGCTGCCCGGCGAGCGCATCATCCTGCTGCCCTCCATGGTGCACGTGCTCGGGCTCGTCGGCGGCCTGCTCTACGGCCTGCACGCCGGGGTCGAGCTGGTGCCGCCACAGCGGCTCAGCGGTGACGCCGTGCTGGCCGCGATCGCCGCCGACCCGACACCGGCCACCGTGCTGGGTGTGCCGTTCCACATCGGTCTACTCGCCTCCACGCGGCCGTCCGGGCCCCTGCCGCAGTTGCGGCGGATGACCACCGGCGGCGAACTCGTGCCGGCCGCCGTGGCCCAGGCGTTCACCGACCGGTACGGGGTGCCGCTGGGCAACATGTACGGGATGACCGAGGTCGGGGTGATCGGCACCGACCTGCACGGAGCGCACCGGCCGTCGATCGCCCCGGCGCCCGGCATCGAGGTCCGCGAGACCGACGGCGAGTTGTGGGTGTCCTGCCCGGCGTCGCCGTACGTCGGGCTGAGCGACCCGACCCGCTGGGCCGACGGTTGGCTGCACACCCGCGACGCCGGCATCGTCGACGCCGAATCCGGCCTGGTCACCGTGCGCGGCCGGCTCGACTCGCAGGTCTCGGTGGGCGGAATGAAGGTCGACCTCACCGAGGTTGAGGCCACCGTCACCGAGCTGCCCGGCGTGGCCGCCGCCGTGGTGGTGTGGGACGACGGCATCACCGCGTACGTCCAGCCGGACGGCCCGCTGTCGGAGGAGATGCTGGACAAGCTCCTCGCCGAGCGGTTGGCCGGCTACAAGCGGCCCCGGGTGCTGCGTCTGCTCGACGCGTTGCCCCGCACCACCACCGGCAAGCTGGTCCGCTCGACCGGCGCGCTGCGGTCGGCGGCGACGTCGTGACCGGCCCGCTGCACCACCTCGACGTCGACGTCGACGCCCGCCTCGGCGCGTACCGCGACGGCCAGGACGAGACCGCCACCCAGCTCCGGATGACCGACCCGCAGGGGTTCGCCGCCGGGCACCGGTCGCAGCGGCAGCCCGGGCCCGACCGGTGGGGGCATCTCCCGGAGCAGTCCGCCGGCGCGCAGCCCCAGGCCGAGCGCCTTGCCGACCGCCTCCTTGGCGGTCCACAGCCGCAGGAACTCCGCCGCCCGGCCGGCCTCGGGTCGAGTGGCCAGCCAGGCCAGCTCGTCCGGCGAGAACCAGCGGCGGGCCAGCGCGAGCGCGGGCAGCGGACGGATCTCCTCCACGTCCACGCCGACCGGGCCGGCCGCACGGGCCGCGACCACCACGACCTGACCGGCCCGGCTGACGCTGACCGGCAGCTCGACGGGCCCCGGGTCCGCCAGAGCGGCGACCCGTACGACCGGGTTGCCGGCGGGGCCGTGTGCCAGCACCACCTCCGCCTCGGCGCGGCCGAGCAGCGCCGCGCCCGCCCGCCGCAGCAACCGCACGGCGGGACCCGGCCGACCGCCGGCGTCCCGACCGACCCACAGGTACGCGGTGTCCCGATCGGACACCGTCAGTTGGCCCACGCAGAGAGGGTATCCATGAGAGCCGAGGTCCGTGCCTTCGTCGTCGAGCAGCTCGCCGACATGAACTACGACGTCGAGGGGCTCGACGACGACACCACGCTCGGCCCGTCCGGCGTCGACCTGGAGTCGCTGGCCCTGGCCGACCTGTCCGTCCGCGTCGAGGACCGCTACGGCGTGACGTTCGCCGACGACGAGTCGGAGAAGCTGGCCCTCATGACGGTCGGCGAGTTCACCACCATGGTCGCCGACCGTGTCGCCGAGGCGACGAGCGACAACGCCTGATGTCCGGTCAGCCCGACCTGGGGCGAGCTGACCTGCTGACCATGCTCGCCGAACTCACCGCGAAACCCGCCGCCGAGGTCCCCGACCGGATCGGCTCGATGGAACTCGCCTGGCTCGTGCACCTCATCGAGCAGCGCTACGAGCGTCGGCTCGACCTCACCGACGACGACCTGGCCGGCATCCGTACCGTCGACGACGCCCTGGTGGTCTTCCGGGCGTCGCTGGCCGCTACCGCAGATGGCTGAGCCACCCGTCGCCCAGCTCACCGGTGTGCACGCGGTCAGCGCCCTCGGTCGGGGCGCCGACGCGCAGCTCGCCGGCGTCCTGGCCGGCGAGCCGGCGTTCGGCCCGGTACGCCGCTTCGACACCACCGCCCGCCGGGTCGCCGTGGCCGCCACCCTGCCCGACGTCGGCACCCTCGCCGACGAGCTGGCCGCGGCGATCGACGCGGCCTTCGCGGCGGCCGGCCTGACC
>NZ_JBEXHY010000160.1:0-10756 GCF_040608295.1 Micromonospora sp. NPDC005197
GGCGCACCCGACGGCGCCCGGCCCGACGGCGCCCGGCCCGACGGCGCCCGGCCCGACGGCGCCCGGTCCGACGGCGCCCGGTCCGACGGCGCCCGGCCGGGTGCGGCTGCGGCTGCGGCCGCCGAGCAGACGATGACGACGCCGCTGGCGGGGCGGCAGAAGGCCACCTTCGTACTGGCGGACGGGTTGTCCTCGTTCGACCTTCGGGTGGCCGACCTGGGCGACGACCTCTACCGAATCAGCAGCCCGGCCGACTCGGGTGTGGCCGTCCGTCCCGTGGTGCAGGGTGAGATCGTCCGGCTCGGCGTGGTGGCCACCGGCACGTCCGAGAAGCGGGCCGCGCGGGTGCTGCTCAGCGAGCGGGTCACCTGGCGTCTGCACCTGGAGGGCGGGGTGGGCGAACAGGTGCTCGACCTGGCGCAGGCACGACTTCTGGGCGTTGACCTCGTCGGCGGCTCCGCCCGCACCGATCTCATCCTGCCGCCGATGAACGGCGGCACGACGACCGTGCGGCTGACCGGTGGAGTCAACCAGTTCGACATCCGGGTGCCGGGCACACCACCGGTACGGGTGCGGGTGGGAGCGGGGGCCGGTTCGGTCGCGGTCCGCGACGAGCGCTGGGCCGGGGTCGCCGCTGGCGCGCTGTTGAGTACGCCGGGGTGGGACCGCTCAACCGACCGGCTCTTCCTTGACCTGGTGGCAGGCGCCGGCACCGTGACGGTGACCGAGTCCCGGTGACCGGCCCACGACTAGGACGCCGACCAGGTTCGTCGGGCGTCGAGCCGGCGACCTCGGGTGCTGGCCGGGGCCGTCGGCGTCGGGCCGTCGGCGTCGGGCCGGCGACGTCGGGCAGCGGCCAGGAGCGGGCAGCGGCCAGGAGCGGGCAGCGGCCAGAGACGGAGACGCGGGCCGGTGTCGCCGGGGAGTGAGCCCGGCGCCGGGCGGTCGTGTAGGACGCCGACCGGCCCACCCGCGACGTGCTGGGTCGGAGGTTCACCCCTGGCGGGAAGCGCCGCAGCCCGGGGAGGGCGCGAGCGTACAGTCGGGCGGTGGAGCGTACCGAATCGATGCCGGCACAGACCCGACCGCCCGGCGTGGCCGACGTCGATCCCGGCAGCGTGCTGCTGCCGGGCCACGATGTGCCACTGGGGCGGTACACGACCGTTCGGCGGTTGTTGCCGCAGCGGCCTCGGCGGATGGTCGGCGCGTGGTGCTTCGTGGACCATTTTGGCCCGGACGACGTGGCGCAGCGGCCCGGCATGGAGGTGCCACCGCACCCGCACACGGGCCTGCAGACGGTGACCTGGCTGCTCGACGGCGAGATCATTCACCGGGACAGCCTCGGCAACGTCCAGGCGATCCGGCCCGGCCAGCTGAACGTGATGACCTCCGGGCACGGCATCGCCCACTCGGAGCGGTCGCCGGCCACGCACCCGCCGGTCATGCACGGTGTGCAGCTCTGGGTGGCGCTGCCGGACCCGGCGCGGGCCGGCGCCGCGGACTTCGCGCACCACGCCGACCTGCCACGCTGGCGGGAGGGCGACGTGGACGCGACCCTGCTGGTCGGCGAGTTCGCCGGCCAGCGGTCCCCGGCGGTGGTGCACACCCCGCTGGTGGGCGTGCAGCTTGAGCTGGGCGGGGCGGCGCCGACCACGCTGCCGTTGCGGCCCGATTTCGAGTACGCCCTGCTGGCGATGTCCGGCTCCGCCGAGGCCGCCGGGGTGGGTTTCGAGCCAGGCGCGTTGCTCTACCTGGGTTCGGGTCGACGCGAGGTGACCGTGCGCGGCGGGGCGGGTGCCCGGCTGTTGCTGCTGGGGGGTACGCCGTTCGAGGAGCCGCTGGTCATGTGGTGGAACTTCGTGTGCCGCTCGCACGAGGAGGTCGCCGCCGCTCGGGAGGACTGGATGGCCGGCCGGCGTTTCGGCGTGGTGGCCGACGATGCGGCGTCGCCACTGCCGGCGCCCGCCCTGCCCACCACCCGGCTCAAGGCCCGCGACCGCACCGGCGGCCTGCACGGATGACCGGCCCGAGACACCGGACCGGCGCGCGCCGAACCATGAGTGCGCCGGGCCGACGTGCGCCGGACCATGAGCCCGCCGGGCCAAGACGCGCCGGGGCTGGGGCAGGCCGGGGTCGGCGGTTGGCCGACGGTGGCGTGGGTAGTCGCCGGCATGGCGACCACTCTGATCACGCCCGTCGAGGACCGCAAACGCGTGGCCCGCCGGCTGGCTGGCAGTGGACGAGGCTTCGCCGAGCAGTACGGCTTCCGCGTGACCAACAATCCGGCGAGCCTGTTCCAGGTGCTCTACCTCGCGGTACTGCTCGCCCGCCGGGGTGACTTTCGTCGGGCGCTGGACGGCGCGCGGGCGCTGCGCGACGAGGGGTGGGACAGTGCCGCCCGGCTGGCCCGGTCGCTGCACCAGGACCGGGTGCGGGTGCTGCGCGACAGTGGTCAGCGCGGTGACGTCGACGCGTTGGCCGACGTGCTGGGCGATCTGGCCCGGACGGTCGTCGAGCGGTACCGGGGCGACCTGCGCCGGTTGCGCGCGGTCGCGCACCACGAGCCGGCTGCCGAGCGTGCGCTCCTCGCCGACCTGCCCGGGGTGGACGACCAGGTCGTCGACCTGTTTCTGCGCGAGGCGCAGGCGTTGTGGCGGGAGGTCGCCCCGGTGGCGGACCGGCGGGCGCTGGCGGCGGCCCGACGGCTCGGGCTGGGCCGCTCGGCGGATGACCTGGCCGGCTTGGCCAGCGGCGAGTCGGAGCGGTTGGCGTGGCTGGTGGGAGCGCTGGCCCGGGTCGATCTGGAGCACCGGTACGCGGAACTGACCGGCCGTCCCTGACGTGCCCTGGCCCACACTTCGGCCAAAACTGACCGTACGGAGGATGGTCTGTCGTATGGTTGTACCCGGCAGTGCTGGCCGCTCGGTTCGAGCGGGCATCCACCGCCGGGTGACCGCGACCGGTTCGGACGCGGTTCACCGCCTGGGCAGGTTTGCGTGGCGCCCCCGGTCGCGGTTCGCGGCCAAGGGGCGCCCGCCTGTCCCGGCGAGCCCCGCCCGTGACGCAGCCGGGCGCGAGCGCTCAGTGCGCCAGCCCCGCCAGCAGGTTCACCGTGACGCCGATGACGAACGCGCCGAACAGGTACGACAACAACGCGTGCCGCAGCACCGTCCGGCGCATCTCGTTGCTGGTCAGGTTGGTGTCGGAGACCTGGAACGTCGTCCCGACGGTGAACGCCACGTACGCGAAGTCCGAGTAGCGGGGCGGCTCGCTCTGGTTGAAGTTCACCCCGCCGTCCGGGCCCGTGTAGTAGATCCGGGCGTAGCGGGCGGTGAAGACGGTGTGGACGACCAGCCAGGACAGCACCACGCTGAGGACGCCCAGCACGCCGTACAGGTCGCGGTGTGCGCCGGGTGGCGCGGCGTGCGCGCTGGCGAGGACCAGCCCGACGGCCAGCAGGCTGGCGAGGCACGCGATGAGCAGCACCACGTCCCGGGTGGCCCGGTTGGGGTCCTCGTACACGGCGAGGCGGGCGGTGCGGGTGGCGTCCATCGGCCAGAGTTTGCGCCACACCAGCACCAGCCAGCTCAGCGCGGCGACGTCCCAGCCGGCCAGCGGGGCGAGCGACGGCGACAGCGCCAGGGCGAAAACGCCGCCGACGATGACGCCGACCACCGCCACAACGACGAGTTGCACCGCCGCCGGGGTGTGCCCGTCCGGCGGGCGGGACAGCGGGCCGGTGCCAGTCATCCGCGCCGTCCGCGCGTTACGACGGACGCCACCACCGCCGGGTCAGATGCCGCGCAGATGCTGCGACACCCGGTTGTGCTTCTTGTCCCGGGCCTGCGCGGCGCGTTGCGAGGGGCTCACCTCGGGGGCGGCCTCGATGCCGGCGGACCGGGCCACCTCGGTGCCGTTGGCGTAGTCGACGGGCGGCAGGGCGCGCAGTGCCTTGAGCACGTCCGGCGGGGCGCCCTCCCGTTCGGCCTCGCGGACCACGTCGTTCTTCTCGGCCGGGTAGTCCAGGCTCGACAGGTACTGCAGGACGTCCGCGTAGCTCGCCATGTCTGGGGCTCCCTCGGGGCATCGATGTGGTCACGACCGGCGGCGGTTACCCGCCCGCCGCCTCGTCACGCCCGGGTCGGCGGAGGAAATCGCCCGGGTCGCCGCAGGAAATCCGGCGCCGTTTCCACCACGGCACCGCGGGTACCCGCAGGCGGCGCCGACAAGCCCGAGGGAGTACGCGATGCAATACGACACCTTCGTCGACCTGGTTTCCCAGCGCACCCGGACGTCGTCCGAGCAGGCGGTCGAGCTGACCCGGGCCGTGCTGGAGACGTTCGCCGAGCGGCTGACCGGCGGTGAGGTGCTGGACCTGGCCGCGCAGCTTCCGCAGCCGCTGCAACTGGTGCTCAAGCCCAGCCCGAGCACCGAGCAGGCGGACCGGTTCGGAGCGGCCGAGTTCGTGGCGCGGGTCGCGCTGCGCGCGCAGGTGCAGGAGCCGGCCGCGCGGGACGCCGTCCGGGCGGTGTTCACCACCCTGCGCGAGGCGATCACCGGCGGGGAGTTCGACGACGTGGCGACCCAGTTGCCGCGCGACTACCGGGGCCTCGTGGAGCAGGCGATGGCGCCGGGTGCGACGCTGCGCCGCGCCTGACGGTGGAACCTCCGACCGGGGACGCACAGCGGTTGGCCAGGGCAACGATCGACGTCCGGCTTGGCGTGTCGGTCGGCCCTGGCCTAACCTTGTCGTGCGAGGGGAGTACTTCCCACGAACCATTCCGGTCAGTACGGCACGCCCGGCGTGCCTCGGGTGGTTGCCCATCTCCGATGGGTGAAGGAGACCTCGAACATGACACGGTGTTCGAGGAGACCCCATGACCGAATTGTCATACCTGGCCGCAGCGAGTGACCTGTCGTCGGTGGGCACGCCCACGCTCTGGGCGCTGACCATCGCCGGCGTGGTGCTGCTGCTGGTGCTGGACTTCCTGGTGACGCGCAAGCCGCACGAGGTGTCCATGCGGGAGGCGATCGGTTGGTCGGCGTTCTACGTCGCGCTGCCGCTCGCGTTCGGCGGCTGGGTGTGGTCCCGTTACGGCTCCGAGCAGGGCGTGCAGTACCTGACCGGTTACCTCGTCGAGAAGTCCCTCTCGGTCGACAACCTCTTCGTCTTCATGCTGCTGCTGGCCGCGTTCGCGGTGCCGGCCGTGCTCGCCCAGCGGGTGCTGCTCTACGGCATCGCCGGCGCTCTGGTGCTGCGGGCGGTCTTCATCGCCCTGGGCGCGGCGGTCCTGCAGACCCTCGACTTCGCGTTCCTGCTCTTCGCGATCATCCTCATCGCCACCGCGGTGAAGCTGCTGCGCGACGCCCTCTCCGGGCATCAGCAGGAAGTCGACATCAACAAGATGCGCTCGGTGAAGCTGCTGCGCAAGATCATGCCGGTGGTCGACGAGTACCACGGCACCCGGATGACCGTGCGGCAGGGCGCGAAGCGGGCACTCACGCCGTTCGCCCTGGTGGTGGTCGCAGTGCTGGCCACCGACGTGGTCTTCGCCGTCGACTCGGTGCCGGCGGTGTACGGCATCACCGAGGACCCGTACCTGGTCTTCGCCACCAACGCGTTCGCCCTGCTCGGCCTGCGGGCGCTCTACTTCGTCCTGCACGCGGCGCTGAGCCGGCTGGTGCACCTCAGCTACGGCCTGGCGATCATCCTGGCGTTCATCGGCCTCAAGCTGGGTCTGCACTGGGCGCACGGCATCTGGGCCGGCGTGCCGCAGATCCCCACCCTGGCCTCGCTCGGCGTGATCATCGGCGTGCTGGTGGTGGTGACCCTGACCAGCCTTCGCGCCACCCGGGGCGGCACGCCCGAGCAGCGCGAGGTCGTCACGGAGCGGCACTGACCGCGCCGCGCCGGGTCGACGAGGGCGTACGCGGGAAAGCTCCCGCCCCGGCCGACGCGGGTGGTACGACTGTGCAATGGGAATCGTGTCACCGGGCTTTCAGGGCCGGCCCCGCTCACAGGAGCCGGCCCTGCCACCCGGTCAGTACCTGACCGAGGACTTTCCGGTGCTGTCGGCCGGCCCGACACCCCGGGTCTCCCTGGACACCTGGGAGTTCGTCATCGCCGCCGAGAACGGCACCGAGTACCGGTGGTCGTGGCAGGAGCTGATGGCGCTTCCGCAGGAGACCGCGATGGTCGACATCCACTGCGTCACCCACTGGTCGAAGCTCGGCACCACCTGGCAGGGCGTCGCCCTGGACACCCTGCTCGACGGCGTGGACACCAGCGCGCACTTCGCGCTCGCCCACTCGTACGGCGGGTACACCACCAACCTGCCGCTGGACGACCTGCGCGGCGGCCGGGCCTGGGTGGCGCACACCTTCGACGGCGCGCCGCTGCCGGCCGAGCACGGCGGCCCGGCCCGGCTGCTGGTGCCGCACCTGTACTTCTGGAAGTCCGCCAAGTGGGTGCGCGGCATCCGACTCAAGACAATGGACGAACCGGGGTTCTGGGAGACGGCCGGCTACCACGACTACGGCGACCCGTGGCGCGAACAGCGGTACCAGGGTGACTGAGCGGGCCGTGGCGACGGGCACCCCGGCCCGGGCGCCGATCAAGTGGCGGGTGGCCCGGCTGGTGGAGCGCCGCGTCGAGACGGCGACGGCGGAGACGCTGATCCTGGAGGTGCCGGACTGGCCGGGGCATCTGCCCGGGCAGCACGTCGACGTGCGGTTGACCGCGCCGGACGGCTACCAGACCGCCCGGTCGTACTCGATCGCCGGGCCGGTCGTGGACGGCCCCGGCGGCCCGCGGATCGAGGTGACCGTCCAGCGGGTTCCCGATGGCGAGGTGTCGCCGTACCTCATCGATGTCTTCGGTCCCGGCGACCCGGTGGAGGTCCGCGGACCGCTCGGTGGCTGGTTCATCTGGCGACCGGAGGACACCGCGCCGGTGCAGCTGGTCGCGGGCGGCTCCGGCATCGTGCCGCTGATGGCCATGATCCGGGCGCGGCGGGCGATCGGCAGCAAGGTGCCGTTCCGGCTGATCTACTCGGTGCGCACCGCGGAGGACGTGATCTACGCCGACGAGCTGCGTCGCCGGGTCCGCGACGACTTCGGCCTCGACGTGGCGTACGTCTACACCCGCGAGGCGCCCGACGGCTGGCGCGGCGAGCCGCACCGGATCGGCCTGGCCGACGTGAACACCCACGGCTGGCCGCCGGACCTGGAACCGCTCACCTACGTGTGCGGCCCGACCGGGTTCGTGGAGGCCGTGGCCGATCTGCTGGTCGGGCTGGGCCACCCGTCGCGGCGGATCAAGACCGAACGCTTCGGCCCCACCGGCTGAGAGCCCGCCCGCCGACTGCCCCGCCCGCCGCCTGTCCGGCCCGCCAACTGTCCCGCCCGCCGACGCAACGTCGAGGAGACCCGATGACCGAGATGTCGTACCTGGACGGCAACATGCTCGACGGCCCGATGCGCGAGCTGTTCGCCGTCGACCTGAGCACCGCGATGGGCCGCTGTGAGAACTGCGGGACGACCGGCTCGATGGCCAGCCTGCACGTCTACTCGCACGCCCCGGGCATGGTCGCGCGCTGCCCGTCCTGCGAGTCGGTGATGGTGCGCCTGGTCCGCGCGCCGGACCGGGCCTGGCTGGACATGCGCGGTGTCACCTACCTCCAGGTGCCGATGCCGATGGAGCAGCCGCTTCCCGAGCCGCTCTGACCGTTCGCTCGGCGCTCGCGCCGCTGGGGCAGACTGGCCGGATGGGTACCGGTCGATGGCGTGGCATTCCACTGCGGGCCCGGCTGGTCGTGTCGGCGGCCGTCCTGGTCTTCGCCTACGGCACCGTCGTGCACGTGCTCCAGGTGTTCGTCCCCGGGCTCCGACCGCCGCTCGCCCTGCCCGGGTGGCTCGCGGTCTACTTCGGGTCCCTGACCCTGTGGGATCCGTTGGCGGCGCTGTTGCTGGCGGCTCGCCGTCCGGCGGGGCTCGCGCTGGGCTGCGCCGTGCTGGTGACGGACGCCGCCGCGAACGGGTACGCCAACGACGTGCTCGACCCCGCCGGTGGCGTCACCCCCGGCCGGATCGGGCAGGCCGTCATCACCGCCCTCGCCGTCGCCCTCGTCGCGCTCACCCCGTGGCTGGCCCGGTGGTTCGCCCGGCCCGCGACGCAGCGCCACTGAGGGGAGCCGCTACGGCGTTTCCGGATCCGCCTCGGCGAGGACGGCGATAGGACGGCGACCAGGGGTCCGGCCCAGGTCAGGGGCGCCGCGCAGACGAACCCGTCGGCGTACCGCCCGACGCGCCGCAGTGCCGGCGCGGCGAACCCTCCGATCAGGATCGGTGGCCCCCCGAGCGTGGTGGGGCGGGGCCCGGAAACTCGGGTGCGGCCGACCGGGCCCGTCCGTAGGCTTCCGAACTCCGGCCCGTCCGGGCCGCCCCGTCCCCGGATCGGAGATGAGCGCAGCGATGGCCAGCCACCTCTTCGCGGTGTGTTTCGGCGCGAACGAACCCCTCGGTGTCGCGCGGTTCTGGTCCGAGATCCTGGGTCGGGAGCTGGTCGACGACCCCCGCGACGGCGTCCTCGTGCTGCCCGACGACAAGACCGGTTTCCGGCTGCGTTTTCCGCGGGTCCCGGAGCCGAAGGTCCTGCAGAACCGGGCACACCTCGAGCTGACCAGCGACTCGCTGGAACACCAACGGCGGACGGTGGCCAGAGCGCTGGCGCTGGGCGCGCGGCACACCGACGTCGGCCAGCGTCCGGAAGAGAGTCACGTGGTGCTCGCCGATCCCGAGGGCAACGAGTTCTGCGTCCTCGGACCGGGTAACACGTTCCTCGCTGGCTGCGGTTTCCTCGGTGACGTCTCCTGCGACGGCTCGCAGGCCGTCGGCTACTTCTGGAGCGCGGCGCTCGGGTGGCCGCTGGTCTGGGACCAGGACGAGGAGACCGCCATCCAGTCACCCCTGGGCGGCCCGAAGATCGCCTGGGGTGGTCCACCGTTGATGCCGAAGGGGGACCGGGATCGGGTGACGTTCGACCTCGCCGTCGACGACGGCGACGACCCGCAGCCGGAGGTCGACCGCCTGCTCTCCCTCGGCGCCACAGTGGTCGGCGCCGACGCCGACGGCGCGGTCGTGCTGACCGACCCCGACGGCACCGAGTTCCGGCTGCTGACGCGCCGCTAGCGCGGCCGGGGGCGGCCAAGGCGCGTGCCACCCGGTGGCACGCGCCGCGCGGATGACGAGGGTGTGGGTCAGCTCGGCGTAAGGAGGCAGAACTCGTTGCCCTCCGGGTCGGCGAGGACCTTCCACGGCACGTCGCCGTCGCCCAGGTCGACGGCGGTGGCGCCGAGAGACCGCAGTCTGGCCGCCTCGGCCTCCAGGTCGTCACCCGGATAGGGGCGGACGTCGAGATGGACGCGGTTCCACACCGTCTTCACGTCGGGAGTGCGGAGAAACTGCAGATAGGGGCCCACGCCCTTGGCCGAGCGCAGCACCGCGCTGTCCTCGGTCACCTTGTGCACGGTCCAGTCCATGGCCTCGCCCCAGAAACGGGCCATGACCCGCGGATCCGCGCAGTCGACAACCACCGAGGCGATCGGTCCGGTGTCGTCGTAGAGCGAGTCCAGCACGCAGAACTCGTTGCCCTCCGGGTCGGCCATGACCGTCCACGGCACGTCGCCCTGGCCCACGTCGGCGAGCGTCGCGCCGAGACCCTTCAGTCGCGCCACCACCTCCGCCTGGTGGGCCGCCGAGGTGGTGGCCAGGTCGACGTGCACGCGGTTCTTCACCGTCTTGGGTTCCGGGGAGACGACGATGTCGACGCAGACGGCGACGGGATCGGGGTAGACGAAGCCCTCGGGTTCGAGGTTGGTGACACCCGGGCCCTCGCTGGAGATTCCCCAGCCGAGCGCTTTTGCCCAGAAACCGCCCAGGGCGGAGTCGTCCCGAGCCTTCATGTTGATCTGTACCAGCCGCGTTGCCATGCCGACGATGCTATGCGGACGCGCGGCCGGTGCGAACGACCGCCGAGATCGTCGCGCCACACGCGGTGCTGCCCCGGGAGAGCACCGACGTCCCGACGCGCTGATCGCAGGAGCGGGTGGCGGGCCGGTTGGACAACGGCCGCGCCGGTCGGTCAGAGTGGTCCGCCGTGAGATACCTGCGCAGCGGTGGTCCCGCCGCCATCCGGCGACCCCGACCCGCCGACGTCGACGAGTTCGTGGCGGCCGCCCTGCGCAGCCGGGACCTGCACCACCCGTGGCTGGCCGCGCCGGCGACCCCGCAGGAGTACGACCGCTACCTGCGCCGCATCCGTCGCCGGGACAGCGCCGGCTACCTGATCTGCGACCGGGCCAGCGGCGCGATCGCCGGCTACGTGAACATCAGCGGCATCGTGCTGGGCGCGCTGCGCGGCGGTTACCTGGGGTACGCGGCGTTCGAGCCGTACAGCGGCACCGGGCACGCCTCGACGGGCGTCGCGCTGGTGATCGACCACGCGTTCACGACAGCCGGGCTGCACCGCCTGGAGGCGAACATCCAGCCGGGCAACGAACCGTCGCGGCGGGTGGCCCGGAAGCTCGGCTTCCGCCTGGAGGGCTTCTCCCCGGACTACCTGTTCATCGACGGCGCGTGGCGCGACCACGAACGCTGGGCCATAACCGCCCCCACCCCACCTCTCACCCCCACCCCGCCTCCCGCGTGATCAAGAGGTTCGCGTCACCGACACCGGCGTGTCGTGACGCAAACCTCT
>NZ_JBEXHY010000161.1:0-10663 GCF_040608295.1 Micromonospora sp. NPDC005197
TCGGGTCGCGCACTTGAGCGCTCCGGTGAGGGCGCCCCCGGCGACCCCCGACCGCCCCCCCCCCCCGCCGCTCCCCCCCCCCGCCCCGCCCCCCCCCCCCGCCCCCGCGCGGCGCCCCGCCGCCACGGGCGCTGCCGCCACGAGTGCCGCCGCCGCCCCGCCGGCCGCGCGGTGCCCTCGGGTGCCCGCGCCGGCGATGTCCCGCCCGCCACGGCCCTCGCCCCCGCCCGCCGTGCCCGAAGCGCGGACGGTGGGCGGCGCCGGGCTGGCCACCAGCGGCCTGGTCGTGCCGACCGGCGCGGGCACGCCACCGGCGATCACCGCCACCTCCTGGCTGGTCGCGGACCTGGATTCCGGCAAGGTGCTCGGGGGCTGCGGCCCGCACGAGTACGGCACTCCGGCCAGCGTCCAGAAGCTGCTGCTGGCGGCCACGATGATGCCCCGGCTCGACCCCGCCCAGACGGTGACCGTCACCGCGGCGGACATGAACATCGAGCCCGGCTCCTCCGCCGTCGGCCTGGTCGAGGGCGGCCGCTACACCATCGAGACGATCTGGCTGGGGCTGCTGCTCAACTCCGGCAACGAGGCGGCGAACGCGCTGGCCCGGCTGGGCGGCGGGTCTGACGGCGCGGCCGGGGGAGTCCGCGCCATGAACGAGCAGGCACACCACCTGGGCGCGCTCCAGACGCACGCGGTCACGCCGTCCGGCCTGGACGGCAAGGGCCAGTTCACCAGCGCGTACGACCTGGCGCTGATCGCCCGGGCCTGCTTCGCGCAGCCGACCTTCCGGCGGTACGCGCTCACTCAGCTGGCGACGATTCCGGCTCAGCCGGCGCAGCGGACCAAGGGCTTCCAGATCCAGAACGAGAACCAGCTCATCTACCGGTACCCGGGCGCGTTGGGCGGCAAGACGGGCTTCACCGACCTGGCGCGGCACACCTACGTCGGCGCGGCGGAACGTGACGGGCGTCGGCTGGTGGTGACGCTGCTGGGCGCCGAGCCGGCGCCGATGCGCGGCTGGGAGCAGGGGGCGGCCCTGCTGGACTGGGGTTTCTCGCTGCCCCGCGACGCCAGCGTCGGCCGCCTGGTCGAGCCGGGTGAGCTGACCGCCACGCCGTCGGCCGCGCCGTCCGCGCCGTCCGCGCTTGCCGCGCCCGGTCCGCCCCGCCCGGCGGCGGCCAGCGGCCCGGCGGGCACCGGCTCCGGATGGCTGTGGTCGGTGGTCGCGCTGAGTGGCGCGGGAGTGCTGGCGCTGCTGGGCGGGTTGCTGTGGCACCGCCGCCGTCGGTTGCCCGGTCAGATCGACAACAGGCCTCGGCATCCATAGACTCCGGTCTTTCTGGCAGCACGAGCCCAGGAGGATCCCTGTGTCGAGTGAACTCGAAACGCCTTCCGGCGCGGCGGCACCCCGCCGGTCGGTACGCGCGCTGACCCGCCTCGCCGGTGTGACGGCGTTCGCCGCAACGCTGATCGTCGGCGCGTCGGCTGCCGCGGTGGCCGCGCCGGTCGCGGCCGACGGCACGGTGAGCGCGGCCGCCGCCGATGCCCGCCCGCCGCGCACCACGCACGGCCCGTGCGCCTACACCGAGACGCCCGACGAGCCAGCCGCCCGGCCGGTGCCGCTGCCGCCCGACCCGCGCCGCACCCCGGACCGGGGCAGCGTCCGGGTGACCCTCTCCACCAACCAGGGGCCGATCGGGTTGACCCTGGACCGGGCCGCCGCGCCGTGCACGGTGCAGAGCTTCCTGCACCTGGTCGGCAAGCGCTTCTACGACCGCACCCCGTGCCACCGGCTCACCGCTTACCCGACGCTGAGCGTGTTGCAGTGCGGCGACCCGTCCGGCACCGGCGAGGGTGGCCCCGGCTACCGGTACCGCGACGAACTGCCGACCGACCTGCCGCCGGCCCCCACCGACCCGACCGGCGTACGCCGGGTCTACGCCCGGGGCGTGCTGGCGATGGCCAACGCCGGGCCGGACACCAACGGCAGCCAGTTCTTCCTGGTGTACGCCAACTCGGCGCTACGCCCCAACTACACGATCTTCGGCACGGTGGACGCGGCCGGGCTCGCCACCCTGGACCGGATCGCCGCTCAGGGAATCGCGCCGACGGCCGAGGACCCGGCGCCGGTCGACGGCGCTCCCGCGCAGCCGGTGACCATCCGGCGTGCCGTCCGGGCACACCACCACCACTGACCCGCTCGGCGCGGTGGGCGGCCCCGGTCGCCCAGCGCGCCGCGAAGCGTCCACGTCCGTGGTCGTCGCTTATGGGGCGGACCGGCAGGCCGGAATTTTCGCAGCTGGACCGGAACAGGTGGAACCGGAATCCGACCCGGTTCGGGCCGTCGGAACGGAAGGGATCAGCCGGTCGGCGGGACGGCGGTGCTGTCCCGGACGACCAGCTCGGTGGCCAGCTCCACCCGGGGCGAGTCGATGCCCTCGCCCTGGGCCAGTCGCAGCACCGTCCGCACCGCCAGCCGGCCCATCTCGACCAGGGGCTGCCGGACGGTGGTCAGCGGCGGTGACGCCCACCGGGCTTCCGGCAGGTCGTCGAACCCGACCACGCTGACGTCGTCGGGAACCCGCAGCCCGCGGCGGCGGATGGCCTCGTAGACGCCGAACGCCATCTGGTCGCTGGCCGCGAAGATGCCGGTCGGCGGGTCGGCCAGATCGAGCAGCGCCGTGCCGCCGGCGAAGCCGGAGGCGTGGTAGAAGTCGCCCGGGTAGATCAGCGCGTCGTCCACCGGCACGCCGGCGGCCTCCAGCCCGGCGCGGTAGCCGTCGAGGCGGGCCCGGCTGCACAGCAGGTGTGTCGGCCCGGCCACGAACCCGATCCGCCGGTGCCCGACCGCCAGCAGGTGCTCGGTCGCGGCGAGCCCGCCGGCCCAGTTGGTGGCGCCGATCGTCGGGACGTCCATCGCCGGCACGCCGGCCGGGTCGACGACCACCACCGGCACGTTGAGGCGGCGCAGTTGCGCGTGCAGGGGCGGGCTCAAGTGCGACGTCACGAAGATGACGCCGTCGGTGGCGCGGGTGCGCAGGTTCTGCAACCACTGCCGGGCCGCCGTGGGCTGCCGGTGGATCGCGGAGACCACGGTGCCCACCCCGGCGGCGTGCCCGACGTCCTCCACGCCCCGGATGATCTCCACGGCCCAGGGGCTGTCCAGGTCGTTGAAGACCAGGTCGACGAGGCCCGCGCGGCGGACGCTGCGGCTGCTGCGGCGCCGGTAGCCGTGGTGGCGCAGCAGCTCCTCGACGCGTTCCCGGGTGTCGGGGGCCACATCGGACCGGCCGTTGAGCACCCGTGACACGGTCGGCACCGAGACCCCGGCCTCCCGTGCGATCGCGGTGATGGTCACCCTGCGTCCGTCGTCCGCGTCCACCCGTGTCTCCTTCACCGCTCCGGAGAGACGACCGCGAGCGTCGTCCATCCAGTGTCCCGGAACGGCACGCCCGCTCCTCGCGCCATCTTGCCTCACGGACGGGGGTTGACGACACGCCAGGTCGGTTCTAGCGTTCGGCTGAGTTGCGGAAATGTTCCGGTAATTTGTCGGATGCGTATCGGCGTACGGTCCCGTCTCCGCCGCCCGGCTGTCGGCGTCGGCCACGCCGTGGACGCACCTGATCAGTGCCACGCGACAGACAAGGGGCGCCATGCACACCGACCTGCCCGAGGCGCAGCTACGCGAGTACCGCGGCGTGGTGCGGGACCCGGCCGACTTCGACGAGTTCTGGGCCGACACCCTGGCGCAGGCCCGCGACGCCACCTGGCCGGTCCGGCTCGAGCCCGTGGTGACCGGCCTGCGAGCCATCGACGTGTACGACGTGACGTTCCCCGGGTTCGCCGGTCAGCCCGTACGGGCCTGGCTGCGGGTGCCGCACGGGGCCGGCACGGCGCTGCCGACCGTCGTGCAGTACGTGGGCTACGGGGGCGGGCGCGGGCACGCGCTGGAGAACCTGCTCTGGGCGTCGGCCGGGTTCGCCCATCTGCAGATGGACACCCGGGGGCAGGGTTCGGGCTGGAGCCGGGGCGTCACCGCCGACCTGGGCGCCGCCGGCCCGGAGGCGCCCGGCGTGGCGACGCGGGGCATCGCGGATCCCCGCACCTACTACTACCGGCGGTTGATCACCGACGCGGTCCGGGCGGTGGACGCGGCCCGGACCCTGCCGATGGTCGACCCGACCCGGGTGGCGGTGCTCGGGCACAGCCAGGGTGGCGCACTGGCGCTCGCGGCCGGCGCGTTGGCGCGCGGTGTGCGGGCCGTGGTCGCCCTCGTGCCGTTCCTCTGTGACATCCCGCGTGCCGTGGTGGTCACCGACGCCCACCCGTACCGGGAAATCCGCGACTACCTGGCGATCCACCGGGACGCCGAGGAGCGGGTGCTGACCACCCTGTCGTACGTCGACGGCGTCAACTTCGCCCGACGCTGCCGCCGGCCGGCTCGCTACTCGGTGGCGCTGATGGACGACATCGTGCCGCCGTCGGGGGTGTACGCCGCCCACAACGCCCATGCCGGGGCGACGGAGCTGTCGGTGTGGCGGTACAACGGCCACGAGGCCGGCGGGATCGACGACGACGAGGCGGCCCTGCGCTTCCTCGGCGCGCACCTGGTCGAAGCCCCCGACCCGGCGCCGACCGTGGCGGATCCGGCTCCGCTGGCGGCCGGCGGTTGATCCGGCGCGCGGCACCGACCGCTGCTGATAGACAGGACGGGTGCGCAGGTCAGTGCGGGTGGGTGGCGGCGTCGTGCTGGCGCTCGTCGCGGTGCTCGGCGGCTGCTCCCGTCCGCAGCCGCGTCCGGGCCCGACGGCCCCGGTCTCGGCCCCGCTGACCGGGTCGGCGAGCCCTCCACCGTCGTCGGGGACGCCGACCCCGTCGGCGACCGGCGGGTTGCCGGGCTTCGTGGTGCTTACCGACGTCGACCCGCGCATTCACGCCGACATCCGCTACGCCACGGCGCACAACTTCGTGGGCCGGCCGATCGCCGGCTACCGCGAGCCGCTGTGCCTGCTCACCCGTCAGGCCGCCGAGGCGTTGCGCCGGGTCCAGGACGCCGCGCTGGCCGGCGGCCACAGCCTCAAGGTGTACGACTGCTACCGCCCGCAGCCGGCGGTGGACGACTTCGTCGCCTGGTCGAAGCGCCCCGGCGAGCCGCAGACCAAGGCCGAGTTCTATCCGGACCTGGCCAAGGACCGGCTCTTCGCCGACGGCTACATCGGCGCGCCGACCGCCCACAGCCGGGGCAGCACGCTGGACCTGACGCTCGTCGACGAGCCGCCCGCCAGCCAACCCGCGTACGTGCCCGGGCAGCCGCTGGTTCCCTGTACGGCGCCGCCTGGGCGGCGCTTCGCCGACAACAGCATCGACATGGGCACCGGGTTCGACTGTTTCGACGCCCGGGCGCACACCGCCGACCCCCGCATCACCGGCACGGCGCGGGACAACCGGCAGTTGCTGCGGCGGCTGATGACCGACGCCGGGTTCGTCAACTACGACCGCGAGTGGTGGCACTACGGCCTCCGCGACGACCCGCACCCGCGCACGTACTTCGCCGCGCCGGTGGCCCGCTCCTCGCTCGGGTGACACGCTCCTCGGCGCGACCGCCCGCGGTGTCGGCGTTCGGTCGACGAACCGCGGCTCAGGTCCAGTAGAGGATGCGGCAGGCCGGGACTCGGGCGGCCAGCTCGTCGGTGAACCAGCTCCGCAGCTCGGCCATCGTGTCGCGGGGGTAGACGTACTTCACCGCGCCGAACCTGCCGTGTTTGCGGCTGCGGGACTCCTCGTCCATCTCCAGGCGGGTGTGCGGGTACCAGCCGAGCAGCACCTCCTTGCTGCCCGGGGTGAACCGGTGGGTGATCAGCTCGGCGGTCAGGTCCAGCTCCGGGACCCCGTCGACCGCCGCGCGGACCTGGTCCAGCAGCTCGCCGTAGCGTTCGCGCCAGTTTGGCAGGGGCATGATCGGCGCGATGGTCAGCCCGACGGGGTAGCCGTCGAGCGCGAGCCGGCGCAGCGCGGCGAGCCGGTCTGGCACCCGCGCGGTGCCGCCCTCGAACCGTTCGCTGACCGGGGCGCAGTTGACGCTGAACCGGACCCGGGTGCGGCAGTGGTGGGGCAGCCCGACGAAGGTGTCCACGTCGGCGTACTTGGTGGTCCAGCGCAACTGCACGGGCGCGTCCCAGTCGGCGAAGTGCCGCACCGCCCGCCGCCAGCTGCCGGTCAGGTGTTCCAGTGCGAGGGGGTCGGTGTAGCAGGACGCCTCGAAGGTGGTGCCCTCGTCGGCGCGGCGTGCGTTGCGGCTGGTGACCGTTCCCCGCCCGGCGTACGGGGCCAACCCGGCCAGGATGTCGTCGAGGTCCGCGTACACCCGGGTCACCGGCGGGCCGGAGAGCGAACCGGCGAGGTAGCAGTACTGACAGTGCGCGGGGCAGCCCTCGGCGAGGTCGACGCGCCAGTCGGCGCTGGGGGCGATGGGTTGCAGGACACGCCGCGAGGGCGGGCTCACCACGATCGCCATGGTCGCCTTGGCGCGCGCGTACGTCTCGGAGTCGGTCTGCCCGCGTACGCCGGTGAGCCGGTTCGACCGCAGTCGTTCCACCTCGATGCCCAGCGCCCGCACCCGGTCGACGATCCGCTGCCCGTGGGGGTGGTCCAGGGCGGCCGGGGTGGCCACCACCCGGCCCGGGGTCCAGCGGCGTGCCGGTCTCGCCGCCGGGGCGAGCCCGGCCAGGTCGCGGGTCGGCACCCGCTCGCCGCTGGCGTCGTGCGGCGCGGCGGGCACGTCCACGGCGAGCGGCTGGTCGACGTCGACGGCGTCCGGGCTGGTCATCCGGCCGGGGTACCCGCTGCCGCAGGAATCCCACCCGATCGGTCGACCGGCGATTGACGCACCGGGCGGCACCGCATAACCTTTCGTCTATCTGTAAACCTTGTGAACAGATAGTTCACGTCGACGCGGCGGCGCGCGTCCCGACCGAAGGGACGATCAGGTGATCGCAGAACTTCCCGCCCGTACCAGAAGGATCCTGTCGGTTTTCGTCGCCCTCGTCGTCGCCGTGAGCGCCGGCCTCGGCCTCGGCGTCGCGCGCAGCGCGCAGGCCGCGCCGACGTTCAAGGTCCTGGCCTTCTATAACGGCACCTGGGACGCCGCGCACATCGACTTCGACCGCGACGCCCGCGCCTGGTTCCCGCAGGCCGCCGCCCAGTACGGCTTCTCCTGGGAGGCCACCACCAACTGGGGTCTGCTGAACACCGCGAACCTGGCCCAGTACAAGGTCATCATGTTCCTCGACGACGCTCCGCCCGCCGCGCAGCGGCCCGCCTTCCAGCAGTACATGCAGAACGGCGGGGCGTGGATGGGCTTCCACGTCAGCGCGTTCACCACCGACCCGTCGAGCTGGAGCTGGTACTACAACACCTTCCTCGGCTCCGGCTCCTTCCAGACCAACACCTGGGGGCCGACCCGCGTCACGATGCGCGCCGACAACCGCACCCACCCGGCCACCCAGGCGCTCCCGGCGACCTTCGCGTCGTCGATCAGCGAGTGGTACTCCTGGAGCAACGACCTGCGCCAGAACCCGGACATCGACATCCTGGCCTCCGTCGACCCGTCCAGCTTCCCGGTCGGCACGGACCCCAACCAGTCCTGGTACGGCGGCTACTACCCGCTGGTGTGGAGCAACAAGCGCTACAAGATGCTGTACGCCAACTTCGGGCACAACGCGATGAACTACAGCACCAACACCGGCCTGTCCTCCACCTTCGACAGCCCGCAGCAGAACAAGCTGCTAATCGACGGTCTGCACTGGCTCGCCGGCGCCGGCACGACGCCCACCCCGACGCCCACGCCGACGGGCACCGCCGGCCCGATCTCGCCGACCGCCTGGCACACCGTCGTCAACCGGGGCAGCGGCAAGTGCGTGGACGCCCGGGCCGCCGGCACCGCCAACGGCACCGCCATCCAGCAGTACGCGTGCAACAGCAGCGCCGCCCAGCAGTACCAGTTCGCGCCGACCAGTGGCGGCTACCTGCGGGTCAACAACCGCGGCAACAGCGCCCAGGTGCTCGACGTGACCGACCGGTCGACCGCCGACTCGGCGCCCATCCAGCTCTGGTCCTACAGCGGCGGCAACAACCAGCAGTGGCGGGCGGAATCCGAGGGCGGCGGCTACTACCGGCTGGTCAACCGCACCAGCGGCAAGTGCCTCGACGTGCCGGGAGCGTCCACTGCGGACAGCGTCCAGCTCATCCAGTACACGTGCAACGGCACGGCGGCGCAGTCCTTCCGGCTGGTGCCGCAGCCGTAGCTCGCGGGCGGTAGCGTCCGCGCATGGCCATCCCTGATCGTGTGCCCATCGCGTACGAATCCGACTACCGCACCCGCTACATCGGCAGGTACGACAAGGGCCAGTTCTTCGGCTCCGTCACCGCGACACTTGAGGACGGTGCCGGAGCCGAAGACGACTGGTACCGCCACAAGCGGTGGTACGCGGTGCTGCACCGGTTCGACGCCGACGGCGTGCATACCGACTCGGACATCTGGTTCGCCGGCACCAGCGAAGACGAGGACGCCTCGATCACCCGTGCCGAGGCCCGCCTCCTCGAATGGATCGACGGGCTGCCCGGCCGGGTCTTCGGCGACATCGCCATCGCGCTGTTCCAGGTCGAGGTCGACGGGCACGCCTTTGGCCTGGTCGACTGGTCCGCGGAGTACGACGGCGCGGACCACGCCGAGTTCGTCCCCGACGAACTGGGCTTCGACCCGCCCTGGGACGGCTGCTACGACACCTGAGCCCCGCTACGTCGCTCGGCGGCCCGCCCCGACGCCCCCTGGTGCGTGCCCTGTCGAGCTGCCCCACGAACGGGGCAGGCAGGCGGGCAGACGTGTCGGTCCCGCGACCACCGTCGGCCGTGAGCGGCGGCGCGACCGCCGTGGGCGGTGCTTCCTCCGGCTGGCCTCGGCGGAAGCACCGCCCCATCTATGGGGCAGCTCGACAGGTCGCGAGAGTGACTCCCCGGGGCCAGACCACGGCCGGCCGCGCGGGCGCAATATCCTTTGCGGACAGCTCCTGCCCCGCCTACCGTCATGCGCAGTACGGCCGAGCACACCCGGGGAGCACGCCATGTCGCAACGCACAGCCACCGACGCCACCTGGCGCAGGCCAGGTAGCGGTGCCGGTGCCGCGTTGCCGCCCGGCGCGTCGTACCGCTGTCTCGGCCGGCCCGCGCAGGGGCGACCCCAGGCTCGGTGCCAGTGGCGGCGACCTCGCTGACGCCACACGCGTCAGGCGTGGCCGCCCACCCCCTGCGGGTTGGCGGCCCTTTTCGTATCCGACGAGCTTTCGCGCCGGTTCCATCCTGGCGCACGATCATTTCCGGTCATCAATAACGATTGGTGCCGGCCTGACACGAGGAGACCACGATGGGCTTCACCCCCCTGGCCGGTACCCGGGCGCCCGTCCGGGTCTGGACCGACCCGTACGCCATCGAGCCGCAGGCCGCGAAGCAGCTGCGCAACATCGGCGCGCTGCCCTGGGTGCAGGGCGTCGCCGTCATGCCCGACGTGCACTTCGGCAAGGGCGCCACCGTCGGCTCGGTGATCGCCATGCGACAGGCCGTCTCGCCGGCTGCGGTCGGTGTCGACATCGGCTGCGGCATGTCGGCGGTGCGCACGTCGCTGACCGCCGCCGACCTGCCGGACGACCTGGCCGGGCTGCGTTCCGCGATCGAGGCCACCATCCCGGTCGGCTTCGCCCAGCGGCAGGAGGCGGTCAACCCGCGCCGGGTCCGTGGCCTGGAGCAGGCCGGCTGGGACGACTTCTGGAGTCGGTTCGCCAGCCTGGACCGGCGGGTGGCGCAGCTGGAGACCCGGGCCCAGCGGCAGCTCGGGACGCTCGGCGGCGGCAACCACTTCATCGAGGTCTGCCTGGAGCAGGGCGGCGCCGACGAGGGCCGGGTTTGGCTGATGCTGCACTCCGGGTCGCGCAACATCGGCAAGGAGCTGGCCGAACGGCACATCGGAGTGGCCCGCAAGCTGCCGCACAACGTCGACCTGCCCGACCGGGACCTGGCGGTGTTCCTCGCCGGAACGCCCGAGATGGACGCGTACCGGCGGGACCTGTGGTGGGCGCAGGAGTACGCGCGGCGCAATCGGGCCGTCATGCTGGCCCTGCTCTGCGGTGTGGTGCGTGAGCACTTCCCGCAGGTCGGCTACGACGAACCCATCTCCTGCCACCACAACTACGTGTCCGAGGAGAGCTACGACGGGGTGGAGGTGCTGGTCACCCGCAAGGGCGCGATCCGGGCTGGCCGGGGCGACCTGGGCATCATCCCCGGGTCGATGGGCACCGGGTCGTACATCGTGCGGGGCCGGGGCAACCCGGACGCGTACTGCTCGGCCTCGCACGGCGCCGGCCGGCGGATGTCGCGGGCGCAGGCCAAGCGGACGTTCAGCACCGACGACCTGGCCGCGCAGACCGCCGGCGTCGAGTGCCGCAAGGACGCCGGGGTGGTCGACGAGATCCCCGGCGCGTACAAGGACATCACCGAGGTGATGGCCCAGCAGGAGGACCTGGTGGAGGTGGTCGCGCACCTCAAGCAGGTCGTCTGCGTGAAGGGCTGACGGGGATCTCGTCGACCACCCCGGCGTCCTTGCGGCACTCGACGC
>NZ_JBEXHY010000162.1:0-10585 GCF_040608295.1 Micromonospora sp. NPDC005197
CCCTTTCAGCCACCCCGCGCCGGGGGGGGCGCAACCCCCCGCGGCCCCCCCGCCTGTCGATCTCACGTCAGCCGCTCTGTTCAGCCGCGCAGCGGCCGGCCCACCTCGTGCAGGTGGCCGAGCGCCTGCCGGTACGACTCGATCAGCCCGGTCTCCGCGTACGGGATGCCCTGCTCGACGCAGTAGGCGCGGACGATCGGCTGCGCCCGGCGCAGGTTCGCCCGGGGCATGTTCGGGAACAGGTGGTGCTCGATCTGGTAGTTGAGCCCGCCCAGCGCGGTGTCGACCAGCCGGCTGCCCCGCACGTTGCGTGAGGTCAGCACCTGCTTGCGCAGGAAGTCCAGCTCGTCCTCGGCGGTCGGCATCGGCATGCCCTTGTGGTTCGGCGCGAACGCGCAGCCCATGTAGAGGCCCCACAGCCCCTGGTGCACGGCGGCGAAGAGCAGCGCCTTGCCCGGCGACATGACCGCCAGCAGCAGCGCCACGTAGCCGGCGGTGTGCGCGAGGAGGAGCCCCGCCTCGACCGCGCGGTGCCGCATCGGGGTCGCGTACCGGCCACTCTGCTCGCGGCCGATGATCGCCCGGATGCTCGCCACGTGCAGGCTCAGACCCTCAAGGAAGAGCAGCGGGAAGAAGAGGTACGCCTGCCGGCTGGCCATCCAGCGGTGTGCGCCCCGGGTCTCCAGCGCCTGTTCGGGAGTCCACGCCAGGGCGCCCGCGCCGACGTCCGGGTCCTCGTCCTCGTGGTTCGGGTTGGCGTGGTGCCGGTTGTGCTTGTCGACCCACCAGCCGTAGCTGATCCCCACCGCCGCGTTGCCGGCGACCAGCCCGACGACCTGGCTGGGACCGCGTCGACGGAACATCTGGCGGTGCCCGGCGTCGTGACCGAGGAACGCGACCTGGGTGGTGGCCACCGCCATCACGGCCGCGAGCGCCACCTGCCACCAGGAGTCGCCGACCAGGAACACGGCGACCCAACCGGCCACGAAGGCGCCGAGGGTGAGCACGAGGCGGGCAACGTAAGAGGCAGGTCGCCGCTCCAGCAGGCCGGCCTGACTGATCCGTCGGGACAACTGTGCGTAATCACTACCCCGCCGTCGTACCGGCGGTTCCGCCACCGCTCCGAGCGCCATTGCTGCTCCTGTTCCACTTGCGCCGAACCAGGATGGTTCGGGGTCAACGTCAGTCTCCCCGCATCGGTTGCGGTGAGTAACCCTGACAACCCCCGGATGGGGGGTAGGGCGGGCCCTACCCCCGGCCTCGGTTCAGCCCAGCCGGGCCACTGCGGCGCGCAGTCGGGCCAGGTCACGACGCCGCCGCTCGTAGCTGGCGGCCAGCCCGATCAGCGCCAGCCCGCCGGCGCCCAGGTAGATCCACCGGGGCAGCAGGTCCCAGCCACGGGCGATCTCGTGCAGCGCCAGGACCGCCAGCACCGCACCGCCGAGCAACACCGGGGCCTGCCAGCGGCGGCTGGCGCCGGCCAGCACCGCGCCCAGCGCCGCCGCGCCGAGCAGCAACCGTCGCCACGGCTGCGGATCCGGCCCGGCCATTACCGACACCAGGCTCGGCAGCAGCGCCGCGACCAGCCCCGGGCCGAGCGCCGGCCAACTCGTCAGCCCCGGCCGGGTACGCAACGCCAGCAGGCCCGCGCCGAGGGCGAGCCCCGCGGCCGGCAGGGTGTACGCCTCCAGCACGGTCACCCCGCCGGCGGCGAGCAGCACCCACGCACCGAGCAACTCGCTGCCCGCGGCGATGGCGGCGAACCGCCACCGTCGACCGGCCGGCTCCCCCCGGCGCAGCAGCCGCAGCGCGACGGCCGCACCCCACAGCACGCAGACGGTCGCGAGCTGCTGCGCCACCTCGACGGTGAGCGCCGCAGCCACCCCCGCCACCGCCTGCGCGGCGGCATCCAGCACGCGCCCGACCGGTGCCCGCCGCCGGCTGGACGTGGCCGCGGCGGCGAGGACCAGCACGGCCACCCCCAGCAGCGGGTACGCCGCCGCCCGCAACCCCAGCCCGTTGGCCAGCGGAGCTGTCACCGCCAGCGCGCACGCCGCTCCCACGGCGGCGACGCTTCCGACGACGCGCACCTCGACCATCCGCGCTCCGACGGCGACGACCACCGCCGTCACCAGCAGCGTGCCCTCGGCCGCGAGCGTGCCGGACCTGGTGGCCAGGAGCACCGCCACGCCCGCCGCGGCCAACACCGCTCCCACGGGCACGGCGATCGACGCGAGCCCCGGACGGGGCGCCACCAGGGCGGCGAGCAGCAGCGTGGACACCCCGACGAGCAGGGTGGCGGCCGGCAGCACCGGCCAGGGCACACCGATCGCGACGAGCAGCACCGGCAGCGCGGCGGCGGCGAACGGCAGGCCGGCCAGCAGCGCTGGGCGCACCCGCCGACCGGCCAGCGCCGCGGCCACCGCCAACCCGACAAGCGCCAGTCCGGTGGGGAACAGCCCCCGATCGGCGGTCGCGGTCGGCGCCCCGGACCAGACCGGTTCCCAGATGCCGTACGGAAAGACCAGCGCGATGAGGATCGTCGGCAGCGCGGCCAGCACCGCGACCCCCGCCAGCACGGCACCCGACGCCCTCAGCAGACCCCCGATCGCCGACGGCCCCCCGACAGCCGACGATCCCCCGACAGTCGTCTGCTCCGCGGGACCTTCCGGCTCGTCGCCGAGCGCCGGCAGGCCCCAGCGGGCGACGAGCGCGACGCCCAGCGCCGCCAGCGCGGCGTACAGCGTCACGGGTTCGTTCCCCGCCGCCACCAGTGGCGCGACCCCGGCCGCGAGCACCGCGACCACGGCGCCCGGCACCGCGTACTCGATCAGGTCGACCCGGTGGCGACGCACCGCGAGCGTCGCGACCAGCGACAGCCCGGCGGCGATCAGCGCGGCCCGGGCCTGCCACCAGGGCTGCACGCCGGCCGCGAAGAGCGCCACCGCGGCGATGGCGGGCAGCGCCAGGTGCGCGGCCAGCAGACCGACACCCGCCACCCGTCGGTACGGCCCGTCGGCCGTCCGCACCGCCAGCGCCACCCCGAGCACGGTGCTGATGCCCAGCACCACCACGACGCCGAGCGGATCGGCCAGGGCCACCAGCAGCGCGTGCCCGATCAGAACGGCGCCGCCGGACGCCCAGCCGAGCAGGGTGGCCGGTCGGGTCGCCGGACGTGCCAGTACGGCGAGCACCAGAGCTACCCCGCCGGCCAGGTCCACGGCCACCACCGTCGCCCACGACGCTGTCCAGCCGATGGGCAGGGCGAGCAGCACCACCACCGCGCCGGCCGTGGCCAGCCCCGCCCACCCGCGGCGGGGCAGCAACGACGCGGCCGCGCCCAGCGCCAGCGCCACGGCGGGCGCCACCTGCCAACCCCAGCTCAGATCCGGCCCCCACCCGGCCCCGTGCCAGGGCGGCAGCGACCGGGCGGCGGCGGCCACCGCCAACACACCGGCGATCGCCACGGCGACCTGCGCCGCACCGGCCGCGACCAGCAGCGCGCCGGCGCGCGGCCCGGGACGCCAGCCGGTCGGCAACAGCCGTACCGCCCCGGCCAGGACGAGCGCGACCGTCGCCGCCGCGAGCAGCAGCAACGACGGCCGCAGCTCACCCACCGGGCGCAGCAGCGCGGCGGCGAGCACCGGCATCAGCAGGCCGGCGGCCACCGCCCGCGGCGCCGTGCCGCCGACCAGCAACGCCGCGACGAGCCCGGTCACCGCGACCAGCAGCATCGGCACGCCGGCCAGCAGCGGCGACCCCGCCGACCGCCCCAGCACCAACGGCACCAACGCACACGCGCCCGCGCCGACCAGCGCGCCGACGTGACCCAGCCCGGCGAGCACCCGACCGGCGAGCCGGCGTGCGTCGTCCCCATCGCGCAGCGCGACCAGCACCGCCAGATTCAGCACGGTTACCCCGAGCAGCACCAGCACCCAGCCGTCCGCGCCGGGGTCGGCCGGCGCCGCGAGCAACGGCAGCACCGGTTGCGCGACCACGAGGCCGGCGAACCAGGGCCCGGTCAACCCGCTCAATCGGCCGTACGCCACGGCGATGGCCGCGCTGGCCCCCCCGACCAGCGCGGCGTATCGGGTGCCCGGCCATCCGGCCACCTGGCCCAGGTTCACCGACCAGGCGGCGTACCCGTCCAGCAACACCAGCAGCAGCCCCACCGCGGCGAACGTCTCCGCCGTACCCCGCAACCCCCGGCGGACCGCCAGCAGCGGGCCGGCCAGGACGAGCGCCGTGACCGCCGCCAGGATCAGCGCCCGGCCACCGACCCCCACGGACGCCCAGGCCACCGCCGTGAAGACCACGGCCGCGGTGCCGAGCAGAAGTCCACCGAGGACGAACAGCAACCCCTGGACCGTCCGGGTCGAGGTCTCCGCCGCGCCGGGCCGCGCGTGCTCCCCCGTGCCACCGGGCGACGCCGACGCGACGACCGGCGCCGGCCCGACGACCGGCGCCCCCGCCGCCAGCCCCGCGCGGACGACCGCCGCCAGCTCGGCCCGCCGCCGCGAGGTGGCCGCCAACAGACCAGCCAACTCGGTGTACGTCCGGCGGGCCCGCTCCACCTCCGGACCGAGCCGATCCACCTCCCGCCCCAGTCGGACCACCTCGGCCGCGACGGGGTCCGGCGGGCGGCGGCAGCCGGCGCAACCGGCGGTCAGGTCGGCCGGGGCGCCGCAGGCGGGGCAGGGATAGCGGGTGTCGTCCACCCGGTCATCATCGAAAACCGACGGCGGATGGCCCAGAGTGCGCGTACCTAGGGTCGGGTGTGGTCGTGCACCCAGGCCGCGTACCCGGGATCACCACTGTCCACCCGCGACACCAGGATCTCCGGGACCTCGTACGGGTGGCTGGCCCGGATCTGGTCCACCAGCGCGGCCAACCGATCCGGCGCGGTCTTGAACTGCACGGACCACTCGGTGCTCGTCTCCACCCCGGAGCGCCACCAGTAGGTGCTGTCCACCTGACCGCCGACCTGGGCACAGGCGGCGAGCCGCCCGGCGACGGCCGCGGCCGCCAGCACGTCCGCAACCGAACGCGCATCCACCACCGTCGTCACCACGCAGATCTGGTCCACGAGCGCACCCTACGCGGCGCTGTCCCGATTGGCCGCGATCCACGTGTCAATCTGCGCCCACCAGTCGAAGAGCCAGTCGATGCGCTGCTGCCGGCCGGTCGGCACCTCCTCCGGGGGCACCGACCAGAACCGCATCACGATCCGCTTGTCCATGGGCAGCTCCCGCCACACGTCGGCGACGGTGCGCATCCGGTCGAGTCCGGTGTGGGCGACGAAGATGACCCCGGCGTCCGGGGCGGCGTCCAACGCGGCGAGCACCCCACCGGGCTGCGGGGCGAGCACGTGGCGCATCCGTTCGGCGCGCTGCGCCATCCGTTCCAGGCCGAGGGACCGCAGCCGGGCGATGGCCCGCAGTCGGCGCTTGGGGGTGAAGTTGCCGCCCTCCGGAAAGATCACGAAGGCGTCGTTGTCGTCCAGGCCGGTGGCGAGGTGCCCGACCTGGCGTACCGTCTCCTCGCCGCGCTCCGGTGTGGGCGCGATGAACCGGTTGGGCAGGCGGTTGAGCAGCACGTCGATCGCCGGATCCCACTGGAGGCTGTCCTTGAGCACGATCCGCGGCTCCCGGTTGAACCAGTTGACCAGACCGTGGATCAGGATGAACGAGTCACCCGGCCCGGCGTGCCGGCAGAGCACCAGCTCGGGCCGACCGGGCAGCGCGGTGTCCGGGTCCGTGCCGACCACGTCGATGTGCAGCCGCAGCGACCAGCGGGCCTGCCAGAACAGCACCCGCAGGAACCAGCCGGCCAGCACGTAGTGCGCGCGCTGGAAGGCCGGGGACCGGCTGCGCCAGCCGAACCCGGACGCCAGCCACAGGACGAACAGCGCGAGCAGCGCGGCAGCGTCCCAGACCAGGTAGACGCAGCCGATCCAGAGCAGACGCAGGGGGCGTAGCCGGCCCGGGACCAGCGGCGAGACGGCCGCCGCGAGCAGCGCCCAGACCGGCAGCGTGGTCACCACGGCGATCGCGAGCAGCACCACGCCGGGGGCGATCAGCAGCCGCCGCAGCCACCTGGGGGGCAGCGGCATCAGCGCTCCACGTGGGTGGCGAGGTAGCGGCGCGAAGCGGTGTACGCCCGGCTGATCCGCCGTCCCACCGCCGCGATGTCCCGGTACGCCCACGGCGTGTCGTCGCGTGGGTTCAGCCCACCGGTCGGCAGGACGTGCACCTCCACCCCCTCGGGCAGCGCGGCCATCTCGCGGAAGAAGCGGTGCCGGCGGGATATCTCGAACGCGACCTGGGCGATCTCCCACGGTCGCCGGGGTGGCGTCAGCTCCCGTTCGATCCGGCCCACCTGGAGGACGAAGATCTGGCCGGCGCCCGCGGCCACCGCCTCGCCGATCGGGATGGAGTTGACGATGCCGCCGTCAACGTAGTGCGCGCCGTCGATCTCGGTGGGCGGGAGCAGGCCCGGCACCGAGGCCGACGCCAGCACGGCCGGCACCACCGGGCCGCTGGAGAACCAGTGCTCGGCGGCCCGCTCGATGTGCGCGGCGCAGCAGCGGAACGGCACCCGCAGGTCGGCGAAGGTGGTGTCGGCGCCCAGTTCGGATTCCAGCAGCCGGCGCAGCGGCCGGGGCGAGTGCAGGTGGGTGCGGGCGGCGAAGCGGCGCAGTTGCCGGGCGACCGAGTCGCCGTACACCTCGCTGGCCTCGGGTGAGGCCCAGAGCCGCACCAGCCGGTCGGTCACCGCCTCGGACGGGTCGGCGGCGACCAGCGCGCCGTTGACCGCGCCGATCGAGGTGCCGAGCACCATGTCGGGTTGGATGCCAGCGCGGAACAGGGCCCGCAACATGCCCACCTCGACGGCGCCGAGCACCCCTCCGCCACCGAGAACGAACGCCACCGGTCCCCCCGCCATGTCCTCATCCTGGCACGCGCCCGCCGCCACCAGTCGGCCGCCGCCCACCGGGCGGTGGGCGCACCCCGCCCGCCGTCCGCCACCATCGGGCACATCGGCCGTTGACAGGCAGGACACATTCGCGCAACCTGATACGGCTCCCACCCCCGAGGGCAGGTGCGATCCGTGAAGGCAGCGCTGCATCCGGGCCGATTGCTGGCCCGCAGGTACCGACTCATCGACCAGATCGGCTCCGGCGGCATGTCGGTGATCTGGCGGGCGCGGGACGAGGTGCTCGACCGCGTCGTGGCGCTCAAGGTGCTCGCGCCGTCACTCGCCGCCGACGCGCGGTTCCGCGACATGGTGCGGGAGGAGGCGCGCGCCGCCGCCCAGTTGGTGCACCCGCACGTGACGGCGGTGCACGACTACGGCGAGACGGTCGACCCGGACGGGACCATCACCTCGTTCGTGGTGATGGAGCTGCTCAGCGGCGAGGAGCTGGAGCTGCGGCTCACCGAGGGCCCGCTGCCGTGGCCGGAGGCGGTCGAGCTGGGCGCCCAGGTCGCGGACGCGCTGGCCGCCGCGCACCGGCTGGGCATCGTGCACCGCGACATCACCCCGGCCAACGTCATGATGACGGCGATGGGGGTGAAGGTCCTCGACTTCGGCATCGCCACCCGAATCGGCGCCCCGGACGAGGACGAGGACGGCGGCACCTTCGGCACCCCGGCGTACGTGGCCCCGGAACGGCTCCACGGCGCACCCGCCCAGCCGGCCACCGACGTCTACTCGCTCGGCGTGCTGCTGCACGAGGCGTTGACCGGCCGGGTGCCCTACCCGGCGGACACCTGGGAGCAGCTCAGCGCCGCGCTGGCCGGCGGCCCGGCGCCGACCCTGGCCGACGTGCCGGAGCTGCCCGCGGCGGTGGCCCGGATCTGTCTGCGGAGCCTCTCCCGGGACCCGGCGGACCGGCCGACGGCCCGGCAGCTCGCCACCGAGCTGCGCGGCCACCTCCCGCCGCCCGACCCACCGACCGCCACGATCCGGGTGCCCACCCTGGCCCTGCCGCCGTCGACGACGACCCCGCCGCTGAGCGCCGCGGGGACGGCGCACGCGGGCGACGCGACGGCACCGCTGGCGGACGAGGTGACGGCGCTGTCCGGTGCGGGGCCCGGCCGGTCCCGCCGGCGGGTGGCGCTGCTGCTCCTGATCCCGGTGGTGCTGGCCGTCGGTGTGGCGCTGGCCGGTGCGGCACTGCTGCCCGACCGGCAGCCGGATCGCCGGGCCCAGCCGTCGGCCGGCCCGGCGACGCCCGTGCCGCCCGACCCGCCGACCGACCCGCCGGCCACCGAGCCGTCCCGGCCGACCCTGGCACCGTCGTCGCCACCGGCCACCCGCGCGCCCACCGGCGAGCCGGGCACCCTCGTGGAGGCCGCCAACCGTGTCGACGGGCTGATCGACGCCGGCCTACGCGACGGGGAGATCCGCGACGATGTCGGCCTCGACCTGCGCAACGAGCTGCGCAACCTGCTGGCCGCCGCCGGCTCCGGCCGGGACGAGCTGGCCCGACCGGTGGCCCGGCTGCGCGAGAAGGTCACGGTCCGGCTGGGCGAGGGGGCGATCAGCCCGGCGTACGCGCAGCGGCTGGACGCCGCCATCGCCGAGCTGGGCGCGGCCCGGGTCTGACCCGGGGCGACACCGTCAACGGACCGCGACGGGGGCCGTCTCGCGGGCAGCGGGCCGCCCGAGGGCGAAGCGCCGGTAGACGTCCTCATAGCCGTACGCCATCCGCTCGACCGAGAAGTTCTCGGCGACGTGCGCCACACAGTCCAGCGGGTCCAGCTCCCGAACGGCCAGCAGCGCGGCGGGCAGCTCGGCGGGCTGCCGACAGACCAGCCCGGTGATCCCGGGTCGAACCAGTTCGGGCACCGCGCCCCGGTCGAGCGCGACCACCGGCGTACCCGTCGCCATCGCCTCCACCATCACCATGCCGAACGGCTCCTCCCACTGGATCGGCATGATCAGGCAACGGGCGTCGACGAGCATCCGCAGGGTCTCGGCGCGGTCGGCGTTGAGCACGACGGACACGTCCTCGTCGACCAGCGGCGCGACGACCTGCTCGAAGTAGCGCCGCTCAGCCGGCTCGTTGCACTTGCCGGCCAGCAGCAGCGGCAGGCCGGCCTCCCGGCAGGCGCGGATGGCGATGTCCGGGCCCTTGTCCGGGCTGAACCGGGCCAACCACAGCACCGGCCCGGGGCCGGGCGCGGTCTTGCGCGGAAAGCCACGCAGGTCCAGTGCGTTGTGCACGGTGCCGGCCCAGGGCAGGCTCGGGTTGAGTCGGCGCTGCGCGTGCGAGATGGCCACCAGGGCGACGTCCTCGCCGGCCTCGCCGAGCACGTCGCCGTACTCCCCCACCGGGTTGCCGTGCACCGTCGCCACCGTCGGCACGGACCGGCGGCCGGCCACGAGCGGGCCGATCGTGGTGTGGTCGTGGATCACGTCGAAGTCGGCCGGCGTGATCATGCGGTTCACCCGGGCCAGGTGCGCAAGCTCCGGCAGCGACTCGCCGAGCCGCTCGTACTGGACCTCGGCGACGGTGGAGACGAAGCCGCTGGCGTCGGTGCCGTGCTGCTCGCCGGCACCGAACAGCGTCACCGCGTGGCCGTGCGCGGACAACTCGTCCACCAGGCAGGCCACCACCTGCTCCAGGCCGCCGTAACCGGGCGGCGGCACGGACAGCCATGGCGGGACCACCATCGCTATGCGCAACGACCGCTGCGGCGAGCGGTCGGCGGGCGGGTGGTTCACGGCCACGAGTCCTCCCCGTTGATCCCCGATCGGGTATCGCCGTCGGTCGGCATGGTCCGCGGCGGTTTCCCCACCCGGCCTCCGGTAAACCGGACAAGACGGACGCCTACCCGCCGACCAGGAGTTGGTCGTGCACGGCTCGTACGCCCGGCGCCGACCACGCCACCCGATCCACCTGGTCCCGTTCCCACCACGAGCGGACCACCCCGGCGAGGACCAGCGTGTCGCCGTCCACCTCCACCGTCACCCGCTCGGCGCCGAGCGTGCGCGCCAGGGCACGTCGGACATCCTGCCGCAGCCGCTCGCCGGCCGGTGGCGCGGACGGCCGCACCTCGACCAGGTTGGTGATTCCCCGTACCCCGTCCAGCCGGCGCAGCTCCCCCTCGGCGGCCCGGCGCTGCCACCCGAACTCGACCTCGCCGCGCAGCATCAACCAGCCGTTGGCGACGGTGACGTCCAGCCGTTCGGCCGGCACGAAACTGTCCCACTCCAGGGCCCGGGCCGCGGCGAGGGCGATATCGCCGTCGGTACGCCCCGGTGTCCCCGGCAGGCGTACCTCGATCTCGTCGGCCACCACGCGTACCCCCCGCACCCGTTGGGCGCAGCGGGTCGCCGCCCACGCACGGGCCGCGCCGTCCACGAAACCGGTCAGGGTGACCACTCCCTGGTCGACGGCCACCCCGATCTCGTTCGGTCGCAGCCGCGGATCCCAGGCCAGCTCGGCCAGGACCTCGCGCTGGATCCACTCGTCGTCGTCGACATCCACCCTGCTCACGGCCCACCCCCCGTACGCTCGCCGGCTCGCCTGCCGACCGTGCCGCTCGCACGGGTGACGGCGGTTCACCCCAAGAGG